>JBAUWD010000498.1:0-3724 GCA_049583575.1 Nocardioides sp. | reverse complement strand
GACGACGAGCAGGGGCAGCGCCGCGACCGCGAGCGTCCCCCGCCGCCCGAGCCCCTGCCGCACCCGGTCGTCGACAACCACTGCCACCTCGACATCGCCGATGGCGAGTGGCTGGAGACCACCGAGGCGGTCGCCCGCGCGGCCGCGGTCGGCGTACCCCGCATCGTGCAGATCGGGTGCGACCTGCCCGGTGCGCGGTGGGCGGTCACCGCCGCCGAGGAGTGCGACGCACTGGTGGCGGGCGTGGCGCTCCATCCCAACGAGGCGCCGCGACTCGCCGCCGAAGGGCGGCTGGACGAGGCGCTCGCCGAGATCGAGCGCCTGGCGCGGTCCCACGACCGGGTCCGGGCGATCGGCGAGACGGGGCTCGACCACTTCCGGACCGGTCCCGACGGGTGGGCCGTCCAGGTCGAGTCGTTCGCCCGTCACGTCGACCTGGCCAAGCGGCTCGGCAGGACCCTGGTCGTCCACGACCGCGACGCCCACGACGAGGTGCTGGACGTGATCGACGGCGAGGGTGCGCCCGAGCGTTGGGTGATGCACTGCTTCTCGGGCAACGCGCGCTTCGCCCGGGCCTGCCTGGAGCGGGGCGCGTTCTTGTCGTTCGCCGGCACGGTCACGTTCAAGAGCGCCCAGCCGTTGCGCGACGCCCTGGCGGTCGCGCCGCAGGACCGGATCCTGGTCGAGACCGACGCGCCGTTCCTCACGCCGACGCCCTACCGCGGCCGCCCGAACGCGTCGTACCTCGTGCCGCTGACGGTCCGGGTCATGGCCGAGGTCCGAGGCGACGACCTGACCGCGCTGTGCGAGGCGATCGACGCCAACACCGACATCGCGTTCGGGGGCACCTGGTAGGTGACTCCTGGCGGTTTTCGGACACGAGACGCTGCTCACGTTCGTCCACAGAACGGGGTCGAGGAGTTGGGACGCCGCGGTGACCTCCGTATGGTCGGGTGCTTGTTGGCCGGGATCGGGTGAGAGTTCGACCGGCGCCCCGACGGTGGGGTGTCGGCCCGAGAGCCGGGAAGTACGACGTCTGGAGAGCTGTGCGCCAGAAGCTCGCACGAATCAGCAGGAGCAGGACCGCGCTGGTGGGCGCCGCGGCCGTCGCCGCGGCGGCGGTGATCGGTACGACGGTCGGCTACGCCTCGATGGGGCGGTCGGTGACCCTCGACGTGGACGGCCACATCGAGCACGTGACCGCGACCGGTGACACGGTCGGTCAGGTCCTCGCGTCGCAGGACATCTCGCTCGGGTCGCACGACGAGGTGGCGCCCGCCGTCGACCAGCCGGTCACGGACGGCACCACGATCGCGGTCCGCTACGGCAAGCGCCTCCGGCTCGACGTCGACGGCCACACCTCGACGTACTGGGTGACCGCGACCGACGTCCGGGGCGCCCTGCAGGAGATCAACCGCAGCTTCGACCGTGCCCACCTCTCGGTTAGCCGTGGCGCGGGCATCACCCGCGACGGCCTGCGCATCACCGTGGCGACGCCCAAGCGGCTCACCGTGGTCGTCGGCGGACGGCGCCCGGTGCACCGCACCGTTCCGGCCATCGACGTCCGGCAGGCGCTGAAGGCGCTGCACGTCCACGTCGGCAGGCACGACGTCGTGCGTCCCGGTCTGCACCACCGCATCGGCGACGGGGACCGGCTCGTGCTGACGCGCATCCGGATCGTCCGACGCCGCGTCTCCGCCGAGTCGATGGGCTACCCGACCGTCACCCATGACGACTCCTCGATGCTGCAGGGCCGCAGCACCGTCGTGCGCGCCGGCCACGACGGACTCCGCAACGTCACCTACCGGATCACCTACCGCAACGGCCGTCTGGTCGCGCGCAGGGTGGTCTCGCAACAGGTGCTCCGCGCGCCCGTCCCCCAGATCGAGCGCGTGGGCACGAAGGCCGTCGCCCCCGACTTCTCCTCGGGCACCACGGTGTGGGACAAGATCGCGCGGTGTGAGTCGGGCGGCAACTGGGCGGCGAACACCGGCAACGGCTACTACGGCGGGCTGCAGTTCTCCCTGGGCACCTGGCGCGCCTACGGCGGCTCCGGCCTGCCCAGCAGTGCCTCGCGTCTCACCCAGATCGCCATTGCGACGAAGGTGCGCAACGCCAGCGGCGGGTACGGCGCCTGGCCCGCCTGCTCGCGGGCGCTGGGCCTGCCCCAGTGACCCCTGCTCGACCGGTCAGCCGGCCGGCACGACGGGCCGGGCCGGGAGCGCGTCACTAGGCTGACCGCCATGACCTCCGCCGGGCCGAGACTCCTCGGGCCGACGGAGGTTCGTGCGCTGGCCGCGCGCCTCGACGTACGGCCGACCAAGCAGCGGGGACAGAACTTCGTGATCGACGCCAACACGGTCCGACGGATCGTCCGCGAGGCCGCGGTCGGTCCGGACGACGTCGTCGTGGAGGTCGGACCCGGGCTGGGCTCGCTGACCCTGGCGCTGCTCGGCGAGGTGTCCCGCGTGGTCGCGGTCGAGGTCGACCCCGTGCTGGCCGGGGCGCTGCCCGAGACGCTGGCGACGTACGCCCCCGAACACGCCGCCCGCTGCGAGGTGCTCACCGCCGATGCGCTGCGGATCGACGCGATCCCCGGGCCGCCGCCCACCGCGCTGGTCGCCAACCTGCCCTACAACGTCTCGGTGCCGGTGCTCCTCCACCTGCTCGCCGTGCTGCCGAGCCTCGAGCGCGGCCTGGTGATGGTGCAGGCGGAGGTCGCCGACCGGCTCGCCGCCCCACCGGGCTCCAAGGTGTACGGCGTCCCGAGCGTGAAGGCGGCGTGGTACGCCGACGTACGCCGAGCCGGCACGGTCGGCCGCAACGTCTTCTGGCCGGCCCCCAACGTCGACTCCGGGCTGGTCGCCTGGACCCGTCGCGACCCGCCCGACACCACGGCGACCCGCGAACAGGTGTTCGCCGTCGTCGACGCGGCGTTCGCACACCGCCGCAAGGGCCTGCGCGGCGCCCTGCGCACGCTGGCGGGCTCGATCGAGCAGGCGACCGCGGCTCTGGAGAGGGCCGGCGTCGCGCCCCTGGTTCGCGGCGAGTCGCTCGGCATCGAGCAGTTCGCCCGGATCGCCGAGGCCCTCCGATGAGCCTCACCGTCCGCGCGGCGGCCAAGATCAACCTCCTGCTCGGGGTGGGTGCACCGCGTCCGGACGGCTTCCACACCCTCGTCACCGTGTACCAGGCGGTCAGCCTGTACGACGACGTCACCGTCACCGCGGCCGAGGAGCTCACCGTCGAGACCGTGGTCGCGCCGTACCTCGACGCCCTGCACCTCCCGCCGCCGGGCCACAACATCGTCGACCGCGCGGCCGCCGCCCTCGCGGCCCACCACGGACGCCCGCTGGGGGCCACGGTGCGCGTCGACAAGTCCATCCCGATCGCGGGCGGCCTGGCGGGCGGGTCGGCGGACGGTGCCGCGGCCCTGCTCGCGCTCGACCGGCTGCACGGCCTCGGCACCACCGACGCCGACCTCCTGACGCTGGCCGCTGGGCTGGGCAGCGACGTGCCGTTCGCGCTGCTCGGGGCCACCGCCCTCGGCGAGGGTCACGGTGAGCAGGTCACTCCCCTCGACGACCCGGGCTCGTGGTGGTGGGTCGTGGTGCCCTCCCCGGAGGGGATGTCGACGCCGGCCGTCTACCGCCACTACGACGAGCTGCGTCCGGACGCCCCGGTCGTCCCCGGCCCGCCGGACGCGATCCGGGCGGCCCTGGCG
>JBAUWD010000497.1:0-8600 GCA_049583575.1 Nocardioides sp. | reverse complement strand
GCACGTCCTCCCAGGCCATCAGCTGGGGGCCGCTCATGTCGAGGCGGCCCAGCGGGCGCGGCACGAACCAGACGTGGAAGTGCGCCCCGCCGTCACCCCAGCGGTAGACGTGGACCCGGCCCACGTCGCCGAGCGAGAGCACGGCGCGCTCGACGCGGCCGCACACGCCGGCGAACGTCTCCGCCACGTCGTCCGGCATGTCGGCGAAGGAGTCGAAGTGGGCCCGGGAGGCCAGCCACACCGCGCCGGGCAGCCCGGTCTGCCCGGGGCTGTGCAGCGTCCAGGTGTCGTCGGACCAGATCAGGTTGGAGTCGGAGTCGCTGCTGCACGGGAAGCACGGCTCGCCACCCGCCTCGCCGCGGCGCGGCGGCTCGGGCACGACCAGGGGTGCGGGATCGATCACGGTCAGGGGCTCTGCGTACGGAAGGGTCATGCGTCGAGCATCGGTCGGCAGCGGCGCCGGCGCTTGATCGCGGTTGCCGGGAGCTCTCAGGACGTCCGTCGGTCGATCGACTCCGAGTACGCCGAGGGGCGGTACCGCAGGATCGGGTCGTCGGACAGCTCGATGCCGTCGACCACCCGGGTCGGGTCGAACACGACCGGGCCACCGGTCTCCTCCGGGTCGGCGACCGCCTTCGTCACCTCGACGATCCCGGCGCTGAGCTCTCGTGCGCCCTTCCAGACCGACGTCGGGTCGTGCGGGTCGTCCCCGGGCGCCGCGACCGTCACCCGCACGTCGTACCGGACGGGTCCATCGGCCAGCCGCGCGGCGAGCTCGTCCGTCAGCCGCTCGCGACCGCCGAACTCCCCGGGCCGTTCGGACCGGTCGGCCAGGGGGCGGAGCACGTAGCGCACCCAGCTGCGCGTGCCGTCGGCGGCCAGCCACCCGTAGGCGTGGATCGGGTAGTAGGTCGCCTCGGCGTAGGAGTACGGCGGCGCCAGCGACCTGGCGCGGGCGTCGGCGATCAGGGCGGGAGCGGCTCGCGGATGCCGGGCCACCCACAGCGGGAACGTCGCCGGCCGCTTGCCCGCCTCGACCATCGAGATGAAGTCCTCGGGCGTGCGGACCGGGAAGCGCGGCGAGGTCTGGCCGAGGATGTCGGCGTCGCCACCGGGAGCCTGGAGCTTCACCGCCATCCCGCGGACGTCCTGCGCCTGGTCGGGTGCCTTCGGGTTGCCGGCGCCGTTGGACCAGCGCACGAGCACGGGCACCGCACTGCCGGAGAACGGCTCCGCCCGGCAGAGGGCGGTCGCCTCGGGGGTGGCCGTGAAGCTGCCGGTGTAGAAGCCGCCCCGGGCGTGCAGGGCGCGATGTCCGGCGTGCCGGCCGAACACCCGGTTGATCCGGTCGATGGCCTCCTGCGGGGTGAGCATGCACGGACAGTAGCCCGCGCGGCGCT
Organism: Nocardioides sp.; assembly: GCA_049583575.1. Taxonomy (GTDB): domain Bacteria; phylum Actinomycetota; class Actinomycetes; order Propionibacteriales; family Nocardioidaceae; genus Nocardioides. The sequence goes on along the minus strand of JBAUWD010000497.1, from coordinate 7,200 downwards.
CAGGACGGTACGACGAGCGTCTGCTCGCGGCCCGGCCCGACCCCGACACCCCAGATGCGGGTGCCCGACATCTCCTCGAGGGTGCGGACGTAGGCCCGGGCGTTGGCCGGCAGCTCCTCGAAGGAGCGACAGCCGGAGATGTCCTCCCACCAACCGTCGAGGTGCTCGTAGACGGGCCGGGCGTGGTGGAACTCGGTCTGCGTCATCGGCATCTCGTCGTGCCGCGTGCCGTCGACGTCGTACGCCACGCAGACCGGGACCCTCTCCCAGCTCGAGAGCACGTCGAGCTTGGTGAGGAACAGGTCGGTGAGCCCGTTGACCCGGGTGGCGTAGCGGGCGATCACGGCGTCGTACCAGCCGCAGCGTCGGTCGCGGCCGGTCGAGACGCCGACCTCGCCGCCGATCTTCCAGAGCTTCTCGCCGTCCTCGTCGAAGAGCTCCGTGGGGAAGGGGCCCGAGCCGACGCGGGTCGTGTAGGCCTTCATCACCCCGATCACGCGGTCGATGCGCGTCGGCCCGATCCCCGCCCCCGTGCACACACCGCCGGCGACCGGCGACGACGACGTGACGAAGGGATAGGTGCCGTGGTCGACGTCGAGCATCGTGGCCTGCGCGCCCTCGAAGAGCACGGTCTCTCCGCGGTCGAGCGCTCGGTTGAGGAGCAGCGAGGTGTCGGCGACCATCGGCCGCAGCCGCTCGACGTACGCCATGAGCTCCTCGACGACCGCGTCAACGTCGACGGCCCGCCGGTTGTAGACCTTGGCGAGCAGCTGGTTCTTGACGTCGAGGCTGGCCTCGACCTTCTCGCGCAGGATCTCCACGTCGAACAGGTCGGCGATCCGGATGCCCACGCGCGCGACCTTGTCGGAGTACGCCGGCCCGATGCCGCGGCCGGTCGTGCCGACCTTGTTCTTGCCGAGGAAGCGCTCGGTCACCTTGTCGATCGTCGTGTGGTACGACGCGATCACGTGGGCGTTGGCGCTGACCACGAGCCGCGACACGTCGACCCCACGCGCGGCCAGCGCGTCGACCTCGCGGAAGAGGGCCTCCGGGGACACGACGACGCCGTTGCCGATCACGGCCGTGCACCCGGGGGTGAGGATGCCGCTCGGGAGCAGGTGGGTCGCGAACCTCTCGCCGTTCACGACGATGGTGTGGCCGGCGTTGTGGCCGCCGCTGGTGCGCACGACGTAGTCGATCGACTCCGTGGTGGCCAGCAGGTCGGTGGCCTTCCCCTTGCCCTCGTCACCCCACTGGGCACCGAGGACCACGATCGCGGGCATCGGACCCCTCCACCCTGGCGACTGGAACGGCCCCGCTGCGCAATGCGCGGGCAGGGCCTCGTGCGTCGCACGCTACCCCACGCACACGCCTCGGGCTCCGGCCCGTCGGCTAGGGTCCGCCACGTGGACCCGCTGCTCGTGATCACCAACGACGAGGCGGGGACGGCGGACGACGAGAGCCTGCAGAGCGCCCTGGCGATCCTCCGCGAGAGCTGCTCGGTCGAGGTCCAGTCGACCTCGAGACCGGGTGAGCTGGACGGCGTGCTGCACCGTGCGGCGTCCCGCCGGATCGTGGTCGCAGGCGGCGACGGCAGCCTCCACGCGGTCGTCTCGGCGCTGTACCGCCGCCACGACCTCGAGGGCGCCGTGATCGGACTGCTGCCGATGGGCACGGGCAACGACTTCGCGCGCACGCTCGGGATCCCGCTCGACCTCGACGATGCGGCCCGCGTCATCCTCGCCGGCGAGGTGCGGCCCATGGACCTGATCGTCGACGAGCTCGGCGAGATCGTCGTGAACAACGTCCATGTCGGGGCCGGAGCGACTGCCGGCCGGCGGGGCGCCCGCTGGAAGGAGCGGCTCGGCTCGATCGGCGTCGGGAGGGTCAACCTCGGCCGGCTCGGCTACCCGATCGGCGCCCTGCTCGCGGCCTTCCATCCGCCGAGCGTGCACCTGCACGTCGAGGTGGACGGCGAGGTGGTGACCGACCTCGACCGGCCCGTGCTGATGGTCGCGATCGGGAACGGCGCCCACGTCGGCGGAGGTGCTGAGCTCACGCCCGGGGCCGACCCCGCGGACGGCCAGGTCGACGTGATGATCTCCCACGCGGTCGGCTCCGTCGCCAAGGCGGGATACGCCGTCCAGCTCCACCGCGGCGAGCACCACCACCGTGACGACGTGCAGTACCTCCGAGGCTCCCAGGTGAGCATCTCGGGCGACTCGTTCTGGATCAGCGCGGACGGTGAGCTCAGCGGGCCCGAGCGGCACCGGACCTGGCGCGTCGAGCCCGGCGCCTACTCGTTCATCCTGCCCGCCTGAGCAGCTGGCCGCGAGGCACGGGCGGGCTGAGTGGGCTCGGGCAGCTCCGTCAGAGCCAGCCGCGTCGTACCGCCTCGACACCGGCCTGGAAGCGGGTGTCGACACCGAGCTCGATCATCAGGTCGGAGACCCGGCGGCGAACGGTCCGCAGGCTGAGGCCCAGGGTGCGGGCGATCTGCTCGTCCTTGACGCCCGAGGCCAGCTGGCGCACCAGGAAGGCGCGCTGGTCCGGCCGCGTCCGCTCGAGCTCGGGCACCGCCACCGCGCGTTCCCAGTAGAGCTCGAACAGCAGCGTGAGCGCCTCGACGAGGGCTCCCTGGCGCACCAGCAGGCGGGGCTCGTCGGCGAAGCCGAGCGGCTCGGGCAGGACGGCGTGGGTCCCGCTGATCACGAAGAGGCGGGTCGGCATGTGGTCGATGAGCCGGACCTCCTCCCCCTCGTCGATCCGCGCCCGGAGCACCTCGGGCACCTCGTCCAGGGCACGGGAGGGGTAGATCGCCCGAGAGCGCCGACCCGACGCCACCGCACGTCCGACCACGCGGGAGATCGCCGACTCGCGCGGCATCATCCAGGTGTCGGGACGCAGGAAGAGCAGGTCGCCCTTGCTCTGCTCGATCAACGCGGTGAGGAGCGCCAGCGCGTCGCCGCCGGCACTCACCTCGCCGTCGATGCCGCCGAGGTCCTCGACCTCACCGGCACCCGGTCGCGACCCGGCCGCGGTGAGGAACGGGATGGCTCGCGCGAGGTCGTCGAGCCGGTCTCGGGCGCGGACCACGGACTCCGCCTCGCGGGCGATCGCGGCCGAGACGACCTGGGGCAGGGACAGCACGGCCACGTGGGAGTCCTCGATGGACACGATGCCCGCGGCCAGCAGCCCGGCCAGCGGCTCGCCTATGCGGTCCGGCGGGACGCCGAGGGCGGCCGCGACCGCGGCGACGGGTGAGCCGGAGAGCGGGAGCAGCCTCCGGTAGCGGCGTTCGTCCTCGCGACTCACCCCGAGCGCCGACAGGACGGACACGGAGCGTCGGCGAGGCATCCTGGCATCTTAGTGACAGCGGCACCCATCGCCCCGGTGGCCGGTAACGGACAGGCGAGAATGGTCCTCGGGACACCGGCCCGCCGCGGGGGATTGGGCCGTGGTCTCGGGGAAGGGCGCACGGGTCATGCCGGCGCCCTTTCTGACGGTCCGGCCGGCCCACCGCCTGGGCCCCGGCCGGGCGACCTCCGGTAGCGTTCGGCACCCACCCGGACACGCAGGAGCCCGACCGCCCAGGAGCCCGACCGCCATGGCCACGAAGGACCCCGAAGACTGGGTGACCCGAGCCGCCGACGACGCCGTCCGCCACCACGAGCAGACCGGGGTCGACGGCCCGGTCACCTGCTCGTCGGGCATCTCCCCGTCCGGACCGATCCACCTGGGCAACCTGCGTGAGTTCCTGATGCCGCACTTCGTCGCGGACGAGCTCCGGCGCCGCGGCGTTCCCGTGCGCCACCTGCACGTGTGGGACGACTACGACCGGTTCCGCAAGGTGCCCGCGGGCGTCGACCCGTTGTGGGCCGAGCACGTCGGGCGACCGCTGTCGGCCGTGCCCGACCCCTGGTCGTGCCACGCATCGTGGGCCGAGCACTTCAAGGAGCCGGTGCTCCGGGCCCTCGCCGAGCTCGGCGTCGAGATGGAGCAGATCTCTCAGACCGAGCGCTACCGCTCGGGCACCTACCGCGACGAGGTGCTGCGAGCCGTCCGCCGCCGCCACGAGATCGACGCCGTGCTCGAGCAGCACCGCACGCGGAAGGTCGACTCCGAGCCGGAGACCGGGGCCGACGAGCACGCCCGTCAGGAGGCCGCGGCGCTGGCGGAGTCCGTGGCGAACGACGAGGACGACGGCGGGACCGCGATCGGATGGTTCCCCTTCCGGCCGTACTGCCGCGACTGCGGCCGCGACACCACGACCGTCACGTCGTACGACGACGTGACCACCGACCTCGCCTACGTCTGCTCGGTCTGCGACTACCACGGCACCACCGACCTCGCCACGCAGGACGAGGGGAAGCTGGTCTGGAAGGCCGACTGGCCGATGCGGTGGGCGTTCGAGCACGTCGACTTCGAGCCGGCCGGCATGGACCACGCGACCCCCGGCTCGTCGTTCACGGTCGGGCACGAGCTCGTGGAGAGCGTCTGGGACTATCCGAGGCCGGCCTGGTTCGGGTACGGCTTCGTCGGGTTCGCGGGGGTGCAGAAGATGTCGTCGTCGGCCGGCGGTGCGCCGACCGCCACGGACGCCCTCCGGGTGCTCGAGCCGGGGATCCTGCGGTGGCTCTACGTCCGCCGGCAGCCCAGGCAGACCTTCGACATCGACTTCGGCCCCGAGGTCGTCCGGCTGTACGACGAGTGGGACGCGCTGGGTCGCAAGGCCGCCGACCCCGACCGGCGCGACCTCCAGGTGCTGGCCTGGGAGCGCGCGTCGGCGACCCGGTCGTACGGACCGCTGCCGACGCCGAAGGTCGTCGTCCCGTTCCGGATGCTCGCGTCGGTGGCCGACGTGACGGCGGGCTCGGCCGAGCAGATCAGCCGCATCGTGTCGCAGCTGGGCCACGCCCACGACTCCGTCGACGACCTCGAGCCGCGGCTGTCTAGGGCCATGGCGTGGACCGCCGAGTTCGTGCCGGAGTCAGAGCGCACCACAGTGCGCACCGAGCCCGACGCTGCGCGTCTCGGCGCACTCGGCGACCGTGACCGGGAGTGGCTCGCGCTTCTCCTGGACGGGCTGGGCGGCGAGGCGCACCTCGACCTGGACGCCGTCACCGGCCTCGTCTACGGCGTGCCCAAGCTCGCGCGCGGCCTGTCACTCGACGACAGGCCGACCGACGAGGTGAAGGCCGACCAGAAGGAGTTCTTCCGGCTGCTCTACCGGCTGTTGGTCGATGCCGACCGGGGCCCGCGGCTGCCGACGCTGATCGTCGCCCTCGGCAGCGACCGGGTGCGCGCGCTCCTGGGCGGTTGAGGTCCGGCTGCGGTCGACACGAGGCTGACAGCTCGGTCGTCACCCGAGCAGGGCGTCGGCGGCGTCGGGGCTGGAGTCGCGGAGGAACGCCCGGCACCGCTCCCACTCGGCGTCCTCGCCGATGGCGCGTGCGGAGAGCGCGAGGATCGCCAGGCAGCGCAGGAAGCCGCGGTTCGGCTCGTGCTCCCACGGCACCGGGCCGTGGCCCTTCCAGCCGTTGCCGCGCAGCAGGTCGAGGCTGCGGTGGTAGCCGACCCTCGCGTACGCGTAGACGGTCACCTCGTCGGCACCCTCGTCGCTGGCCTGGGTGGCCAGCGCCGCCCATGCGGCGGGCGAGGCCGGGTGACGACGTACGACGGCGGCGGGCGCGTCGCCCGCGTCGAGCTCCGCGGTGGCGGGGTCCTCGGGCAGGTGGGTCGGCGGCGGACCGGCCATCAGGTCGACGTGGCTCATGGGGCCACCCTGCCAGAAGGACCGGACGGCACAGGGGTGGAATCAATGTCGGTGGGCCGGTGTTCACTGCTGTCATGGCTCAGCAGACGGCGACGCGTGACTCTGTCCCACCCGACGTGCGGCCCTGGCCGGCGCTGTTCGCGCTGTGCCTCGGGTTCTTCATGATCCTGGTCGACACCACGATCGTGACCGTCGCGACGCCGGCCATCATCTCCGACCTCCACGCCGACGTGAACAGCGTGGTCTGGGTGACCAGCGCCTACCTCCTGGCCTACGCCGTGCCCGTCCTGATCATGGGCCGGCTGGGCGACCGGTTCGGTCCGAAGAACATCTACCTCGTCGGCCTCACGGTCTTCACGCTCGCGTCGCTGTGGTGCGGGCTGACCAGCAGCATCGACATGCTGATCGCCGCGCGGGTGCTGCAGGGGCTGGGCGCCTCGATGCTGACCCCGCAGACGATGTCGGTGATCACCCGCATCTTCCCCGCCGACAAGCGGGGCCAGGCGATGGCGCTGTGGGGTGCCACCGCCGGCGTCGCCACCCTGGTCGGCCCGATCCTCGGCGGCATCCTGGTCGACGCCTTCGGCTGGGAGTGGATCTTCTTCATCAACATCCCGGTGGGCGTGCTCGGCTTCTTCCTGGCCTTCCGGCTGGTGCCGCACCTCGAGACGCGGATGCACCGCTTCGACTGGCTCGGCGTCGCGCTCAGCGGCATCGGCATGTTCCTGCTGGTGTTCGGCATCCAGCAGGGCCACAAGTACCACTGGAACGGCTGGGTCATGAGCTCGATCAGCGGTGGGCTGGTCGTCTTCGCGATCTTCGTGCTCTGGCAGCGACGCAACCGCGCCGAGCCCCTGGTGCCACTCAGCCTCTTCGGCGACCGCAACTTCTCGATCTCCAACTTCGCGATCTCGACGATGTCCTTCACGGCCACCGCGATGGGCTTCCCCACGATGCTCTACGCCCAGCTCGTGCGCGGCGACTCACCACTGCAGGCGGCGCTGCTGTTCGTGCCGATGGCGGTGATGTCGATCATCCTGGCGCCGATCGTGGGGCGCTTCACCGACCGGGTGCACCCGCGGGTGCTCACCGGGGCGGGGTTCGCGGTGACCGCGCTGGCGATCTTCGCGCTGTCGCGCACCCTGACCGCCGACGGTGCCGCGTGGCCCATCCTGGCGGCGATGGCCCTGCTCGGCATCGGCATGGCCGGCATCTGGGCGCCGCTCGCGGCCACCGCGACGCGGAACCTGCCGATGCACCTGGCAGGGGCCGGGTCGGGCGTCTACAACGCGACCCGTCAGGTCGGCGCCGTGCTGGGGTCGGCCGCGATCGCCGTACTCCTCGACAGCCGGATCGCGGCCCACGGGCTGTCCGGAGGGGCGGAGCCCGACGGCGCGCTCCGGCAGCTGCCCGCCGCCGTCCGC
>JBAUWD010000496.1:0-2212 GCA_049583575.1 Nocardioides sp. | reverse complement strand
GGACGACGTCGGCCACGATGCAGGTGACGTTGTCGGTGCTGCCGGCCTCGAGGCTGGCACGCACCAGCTCGACAGCCGCGTAGTCCGGCGAGCCGGTGGCCAGGATGTCGGCGAGCCGGCCGTTGTCGAGGGAGCCGGACGCGCCGTCGCTGCACAGGAGGATGCGGTCGTGCTCGGCCAGCTGGACCGTGAACAGGTCGGGGTCGACCTCGTGGACGCCGTCGAGCGCCTTGAGGATGAGGTTGCGGTGCGGGTGGGTGCGGGCGTCCTCCTCGGTGATCCTGCCGTCGTCGATGAGGCTCTGCACGAAGGTGTGGTCGCTGGTGAGCTGGCTGATCTCCTGGCCGCGGAACAGGTAGGCCCGGCTGTCGCCGACATGTCCCATCGCCAGGCGCTCGCCGTCGAAGAGCGCGACGGTCGCGGTGGTGCTGGTGCCGCTCAGCGCCGGCTCCTCGTCGACGAGGTCGCCGATCCGGTCGGACGCGCGGTGGAGGGCGCCGGCGACCAGCTCGAGCCGGTGGTCCTCGTCGTCGTCCTCGGCCGGGGGCTGGTCGAGACGGCGCAGCTGCCCGATCGCCGTACTGGAGGCGAGGTCGCCGCGGGCGGCGCCGCCCACGCCGTCGCACACCGTGAGAAGCCAGGGCCCGGCATAGCCGGAGTCCTGGTTGTCCTTGCGTACGCGCCCGACGTCCGAGATCGCGGCGTACTGGAGTCGGAACGTCACTTCCGCAGCTCCAGGAGGGTCTTGCCGATCCGGACCTGGGTGCCGAGGGTCAGGGTGGTCGGCTGCGTGAGGCGGGCGCTGCCGATGTAGGTGCCGTTCGTGGAGCCGAGATCTTCGACGAACCACTGGTCGCCGCTGGCGGCGATGCGCGCGTGTCGGGTCGAGACGTAGTCGTCGTCCAGCCGGATCGCGGCGTCGGACCCGCGGCCGATCAGGATCGGGGCCTGGGACAGGTCGGCTCGCTCACCCTTGTTGGCGCCGTCGACCACGAGCACGTGGGTGGGGGAGCCCTTCTTGGCGCGCTGCTTGTGCTGGCGGCGCGGCTTGGGGGCCGCGGCCTCGCGAGCTCCCTGGGGGATGCGCGCCCCGAACATGTCGGAGCGGACCACCGAGATCGCCGACAGCACGAAGATCCACAGGATCGCCAGGTAGGAGATCTTGATCAGGAAGAGGGTGAGCTCAGACATCGGCATCTTCCTCGACCACGCGCACGGTCAGCGTCGTACGCCCGACCCTGACCTCGGAGCCGTCGTGGAGGGGGGTGCTGGCGACGCGGTGACCGTCGACGAGCATGCCGTTCGTCGAGCCGAGGTCGGAGACGGCGATCGACACGCCACCGTCGGCGGACTCGTCGACCGCGAACTCGACGTGCCGACGGCTGACGCCGGGGTCGTTGATGCGCAGGTCGGCCTCCGTGCCCCTGCCGACGACCAGACCCGGGGGCTGGAGCGGGTGCCGCGTGCCGTTGACCTCGACGTAGGCGCGGGCCCGGCGGGCCTGGGTATGGGTGGCGTTGCTGATCACGGACGCGTGCGCGCGGCTGCGGACCCGGAAGCGGCCGATGGTGAGGTCGTCGGCGGCCTCGAAGGCGATCGTGATGGGTCCGGAGAACACGTAGCTCTGCTTCTCGCCGTACTCCTGGAGCTGGGTGGCGAGCTCCTTGACCAGGGTCGAGTCGTACGGCGACAGCCGGTCGAGGTCGGCGTCGGACAGCTCCACCTGGAAGTCGTTGGGGACCATCCGACGCTGACGGGACAGGATCTGGGCGTTGTTGTCGCACTCCCGCTGGAGGGCCGCGGAGATCTCGACGGGCTGCACGGCGCTGCGGAACGCCCGGGCGAAGGCTCCGGAGACCAGCTGCTCGAGTCGCTGCTCGAACTTCTGCAGGCCACTCACGCCGCACCTCCTCTCAGCCCCGTTGGAATCTCCAGTCTTCCGCCCCGGGTGGGACGAGGCCCGAGCGTGGTCGGGTTGCGCTGATCGTATCCGGGCGGCGTGAGGACCCGTCGAACCGGCGGAGCCGCGGGGGCGGGCTCCCGCGAACGTCGTACCGCGCCGGCAGACGAGCCCGCGCCTCGGTTTTGGGCGGGTGTGGGGGCTGGGATAGCCTTGGCGCGCTTCTGGCGCGAGTGGCGGAACAGGCAGACGCGCACGGTTCAGGTCCGTGTGTCCGAAAGGACGTGGGGGTTCAACTCCCCCCTCGCGCAC
>JBAUWD010000495.1:0-6187 GCA_049583575.1 Nocardioides sp. | reverse complement strand
CTCCTGGGGGATCCGGGCGCTGGAGTGACTCGGCCGCCGTCCGCGCCAGCAGGAGCCGCAGCTGGCGGACGGCGACGCGGGCGCGCTCACCGTCGGCGGACTGGATCGCCAGGCACAGCGAGGTCGTGCCGTCGGCGAGGTCGAGGGTCGCGAACGGTGCACCGGACGGCAGGTGGACGGCGAGCACCTCGGCCCAGTCGTACACGTGTCGGCGGTAGCCGTTGACGATCACCAGCCCGCGGTCGGTGGCCGTGAGCCGGCACCGCACCAGCCCCCACGCCACCGCGCCGGCCATCGCGGCGATCAGCAGCAGCGTGAGCTGTTGGTAGACCGTCACCCGGGAGCGGACGTCCGACCCGACCGCGAACCAGCCCGCCACGCAGACGACGACTAGCAGTCCGCCGAAGAACAGCATCGCCAGACGCACACCGAGCGGGCGCCAGGTGTGCGGGAGGGTCGGCTCAGAGACGGCAGGCATGGATGTCGGTCACCAGGATCCCCCGGGCACCGATGGTCCACAGCTCGTCCATCACGCGGTGGGCGTCGGCCCGCGGCACCATCGCGCGCACGGCGACCCAGCCCTCGCGATGCAGGGGCGAGACGGTGGGGCTCTCGATGCCGGGGGTCAGTGCGACCGCCTCGGTCACGCGAGCCTCGGGGATGTCGTAGTCCATCATCACGTAGCTGCGGGCCACCATCACGCCCTCGAGCCGGCGCTGGAAGACGTCGAGCCCCGCGGGCGCCTCGCCGCCGCGGGTGACGAGCACGGCCTCGGACTCCAAGATCACCTCGCCGAAGGTCTCGAGGCCGGCCTTGGACAGCGTGCTGCCGGTCTCCACGACGTCGGCGATCACGTCGGCCACACCGAGCTGGACGCTCGACTCGACGGCCCCGTCGAGACGGTTGACGGTGGCGTCGATCCCCCGCTCGGCGAGGAACTGCCGCACCACGCCGACGTACGACGTGGCGATGCGGCTGCCCTGCAGGTCCGCCAGGTCGCGGAACCCGCCCACGGGGCCGGCGAAGCGGAACGAGCTGCGTCCGAACCCGAGCCCGAGCACCTCCTCGGCCTTGGCGCCGGAGTCGAGCAGGAGGTCGCGCCCGGTGATGCCCACGTCGAGGGTGCCCTCCCCGACGTAGAGGGCGATGTCGCGCGGGCGCAGGTAGAAGAACTCCACGCCGTTCTCGGCGTCGCGGACGGTGAGCTCCTTGGTGTCCTGGCGCTGTCGGTAGCCGGACTCACGGAGCATCTCGACCGCGGCCAGTGACAGCGAGCCCTTGTTGGGTACCGCGATGCGCAGCGTCATGGGGTCCTCACAGGTGAGCGTAGACGTCGTCGAGGGTCAGCCCGGTCGCGAGCATGAGCACCTGAGCGTGGTACAGCAGCTGACTGATCTCCTCGGCGGCCCGTGCGGGCGACTCGTGCTCCGCGGCCATCCAGGACTCGGCCGCCTCCTCGACCAGCTTCTTCCCGATCGCGTGCACGCCGGCGTCGAGCTCGCGCACCGTGCCGGACCCGTCGGGACGGCGCTCGGCCCGGTCGGACAGCTCGGCCCACAGCTGCTCGAACGTCTTCACGCGGTCAGCCTAATTGTCGTTGACCCCGGCCCCGCACTGCGTCCAGGGTGACCTGCCATGAGCACCTCACCGACCTTCGACGAGGTGACCTGGCCGAGGCGCACCGACCGGCTGGCGATCCGTCCCGCGACGCCGGCCGACCTGCGCGCGGTGTTCGAGATCCGGAGGCTGGAGTCGGTGGGCCGGTGGATGCCCGACCGGCCAGCATCCTTCGAGGAGTTCCTGCTGCGCCAGGGGCGGCACGACATGCTGCCCCGCACGCTCGTGATGGAGCTCGACGGCGCCGTGATCGGCGACCTGTACCTCCACGTCACGGACCCGTGGGCCCAGTCCGAGGTGGCCGACCAGCTCGCCGACCAGCAGCAGGCAGAGATCGGCTGGGTCCTCGACCCCGAGCACCAGGGCCACGGCTACGTCACCGAGGCGGTGACCGAGCTGGTGCGGGTCTGCTTCGAGGAGCTCGGCATCCGCCGGCTGACGGCGGCCGCGTTCAACGACAACGCCGCGTCACTGGCGGTGATGGAGCGGCTGGGCATGCGTCGCGAGACCCTCGGCATCGCCGACTCGCTGCACCGTGACCTCGGCTGGGTCGACTCCGCGACCTACGCCCTGCTCGCCGACGAGTGGCGGGCCACGCGTGGCTAGGGCCCGGCCCCAGGCGCCCGGAGAGCTCGGAGCGTCCGGGCCGTGAGCAGTGCCGCGGCGGTCGCCTCGTAGCCCTTGTCCTCGTGCGAGCCCTCGAGACCGGCGCGGTCGCGCGCCTGGTCGTCGTCGTCACAGGTGAGGACGCCGAAGCCGACGGGAGTGGCGTGGTCGAGCGCGACCCGGGTCAGCCCGTCCGTCGCGGCGGAGCAGACGTAGTCGAAGTGGGGAGTGCCACCGCGGACGACGACGCCGAGGGCCACCACCGCGTCGTGCGTTCCGGCGAGCTCCGCCGCCACCACCGGGAGCTCGAAGGTACCCGGCACGCGGACCTCGGTGGCGTCGCGCACGCCGTACGCCGCGAGCGCGCGGCGTACGCCGTCGAGCAGCCCGTCCATCACCTCGGTGTGCCACCGGGCGGCGACCACACCGACCCGCAGGTCGCTGCAGTCGACCGGCTCCGCGTCGGGCGCCCCGTGTCCGCTCACCGCCGGGCGCCCGGGGTGGGCTCCGTGGCCAGGTGGGGCAGCTCGTGGCCCATCCGGTCGCGCTTGGTGCGGAGGTAGGCGAGGTTGTGGGGGTTGGGGCGCGGGGTGAGCGGCACCTGCGCCGCCACGTGGATCCCGAAGTCCTGCAGGCTCTCCGACTTCTGAGGGTTGTTCGTCAGCAGGCGCACGTTCGTCACCCCCAGGTCGCGCAGCACCTGCGAGGCGGCGCCGTAGTGCCGCGCGTCGGCCGGCAGGCCGAGGTCGAGGTTGGCGTCCACGGTGTCGCGCCCCAGGTCCTGCAGGGCGTAGGCCTGCAGCTTGGCCACCAGGCCGATCCCGCGGCCCTCGTGACCACGCAGGTAGACCACCACTCCACGTCCCGCGGCCACGACGCGCTCGATGGCCTCGTCGAGCTGCGGTCCGCAGTCGCACCGCTGCGACCCGAACACGTCGCCGGTCAGGCACTCGGAGTGCACCCTGACCAGCACCGGCTCATCGCCCGGTCCGTGGGTCGAGCCTGTCGAGACCACGTCGCCGTACACCAGTGCCAGGTGCTCGGAGCCGTCGATCACGGACCGGAAGCCGTACGCCGTGAACTCGCCGTGCCGGGTGGGCAGCCGGGTCTCGGTCACGCGCTCGACCAGGGTCTCGGTGCGGTGCCGGTAGCGGACCAGGTCGTCGATCGAGATCATCGCGAGCCCGTGCTCGTCGGCGAAGGCCCTCAGCTCGAACGCGCGCTTCATGGTGCCGTCGTCGTTGACCACCTCGACCAGCACGCCGGCCGGGGTGAGACCGGCGAGACGGGCCAGGTCGACGGCCGCCTCGGTATGGCCGCGCCGCGTGAGGACGCCGCCCTCCTGGTAGCGGAGCGGGAACACGTGACCGGGCCGGGTGAGCTCCCAGGGCTCGGTGGCCGAGTCGGCGAGCACCCGGGCGGTGTGGGCCCGGTCGCCGGCGCTGATCCCGGTGGTCACCCCGTCGCGCGCGTCCACCGAGATCGTGTACGCCGTACGCATCCTGTCGCGGTTGTGCGGCGTCATCAGCGGGATCTCGAGCCGGTCGAGCATCGCGGCCGGCATGGGCACGCAGATCACCCCGCTCGAGTGGCGGATGGTGAACGCCATCAGCTCGGGCGTCGCCTTGGCCGCCGCGAAGACGATGTCGCCCTCGTTCTCGCGCTCCTCGTCGTCGACGACGACGACCGCCCGGCCGGCGGCGATGTCGGCCAGGGCACGCTCGATGCTGTCCAGTGGGACGGTCATGACACCTCTCCTGCGATCTCCGGGTCTCGGCTCCGCTCGACGACGTCGACGCCGTGCTCGGTCCGGCTGGCACGCAGCCAGACCACGAAGCCCCAGACGACGAGGCCTCCGTACACGACGTAGAGGACGGCGGTCGGGTAGTAGTGGCTGTGCCAGAGCAGGGGCACGCCCACCAGGTCGACGGCGATCCAGGCCAGCCAGAAGTCGTTCCAGCCGCGGGCCATCGCGTAGGTCGCGACCATCGAGCCGACGAAGATCCACGCGTCGCACCAGTAGTACCAGCGCGGGGCCGGGTAGCCGGCTCCGATCACCGAGAACAGCCACTGGCACACCAGGACCCCGGCGACCCAGACGCCGAGGTAGCCGAGGCGCTCGACCGCGTTCGCCCAGCGCGGGGTGATCGCCGGCGCCGACGCGACCCGCTGGGCCTTCAGCTGCTGCCAGCGCCACCAGCCGTAGACGCTGGTGACGATGAAGAACACCTGGCGACCTGCCTGGCCGTACAGCGGCTGCTGGGCGCCGACCTCGAACGTCGCGGCGATGAAGACGCTGAACAGCAGCGTGTTGCCGACGATGCCGACGGGCCAGGCCCACACGCGACGCCGCAGACCGCCCACCGCGGACGCGAAGCCGAAGGCGTTGCCGAGGATCTCGCGCCAGGTGATCGGGTGACCGGCGACGGTCACCTGGGCGTCGTACAGCCACTGGAGGACGTTCATGCGACGGTCTCCTCGGCCGGTCGGAGCCGAGCCAGCTGCGCCTCGAGCTGGCGCGCGACGTACTTGCCGATCACGTCGACCTCGAGGTTGACCGGGTCGCCCGGCTCGCGGAACCCCAGCGTCGTACGGCGCAGCGTCTCGGGGATCAGGCTGACGGTGAAGTCGTCGTGACCGGCCTCGACGACCGTCAGGCTGACGCCGTCGACGGTGATCGAGCCCTTGTCGACGAGGTAGGGCGCGAGCCCGGGCGGGAGCGAGATCGTCACGACGTCCCAGTGGTCACCGGGCTCACGGCGTACGACGTGCCCGACCCCGTCTACGTGTCCCTGCACCAGGTGCCCGCCCAGACGGGTGCCCGCGGTGACCGCTCGCTCGAGGTTGACCCGGTCGCCCGGAACGAGTGCCCCGAGCCCGGTCTTGGCGAGGGTCTCCGCCATCACGTCAGCGGTCCAGGTGTCGATCACGGTGCCGTCGGTCGAGCCTGTCGAGACCACCGTCAGGCAGCAGCCGTTGACGGAGATCGAGTCGCCGAGAGCGGCGTCCTCCAGCACCGCAGCGCCGCGCACGGTGAGCCGGACGGCGTCCGACTGCCGCTCCACGGTCTCCACCGTGCCGAGCTCCTCGATGATCCCGGTGAACATGGTCAGTCCTCTCTCGCGGTCTCGACCGGCTCGGCGACCGGCAAGGGGGTCATGGTGATGCGTACGTCGGTGTCGTCGCCGTCGTTCACCGGCGGGAGCACGGTGACGTCGGTGACCTGCAGGTGCAGGGCCTCGGCGATGGTGGGGATGCCCAGGTCGGCCACCACGCTCCGGCCGGCGCCGAGCAGCATCGGCGCGACGTACCCGACGACCTCGTCGACGAGCCCCGCGGTCAGGAACGCCGCCGCGACCGTCGGGCCGCCCTCGAGGAACACGTGCTGCCGGTCGCGCGCGAAGAGGTCCTTCAGCACCGTCTCGGGGTCGCGGGTCCGCAGCTGCAGGGTCTCGGCGGCCTCGTCGAAGATGCGGCGACCCGGGTCGAGGTCGCGCTCCCCCATCACCACGCGCAGCGGCTGACGGGGCAGCAGACCGCCGCCGGCGTCGCGTGCGGTCAGGTGCGGGTCGTCGACGGCCACGGTGTTGGTGCCGACCAGCATGGTGTCGCACTGCGCGCGCAGCCGATGGGTGTCGAGGCGCGCCGCCGGGCTCGACACCCATCGGCTGGTGCCGTCGGCGGCGGCACTGCGGCCGTCGAGGGTCGTCGCGAACTTCCAGGTGACGAACGGCCTCGCGTGCTCCACGGCGAAGGTCCACACCCGGTTGACCGTGCGCGCCCGGTCGGCGAGGAGCCCCGTCTCGACCTCGACCCCCGCTCCGAGCAGCGTCTCGATCCCGCCGGTCGCGACCGGGTTGAGGTCGCGCTGCGCGATGACCACGCGTCGTACGCCGGCCTCGACGAGTGCCCGGGCACAGGGCCCGGTCCGGCCGGTGTGGTTGCACGGCTCCAGGGTCACGAC
>JBAUWD010000494.1:0-9785 GCA_049583575.1 Nocardioides sp. | reverse complement strand
GCCCAGCTGCTCGCGCGCGGCGAGGTCACCGTCCTCGAGGTCGACCACGGCGCGGGCGAGCAGGAACTGGTCGTCCAGGATCGACGCCACCGTCGTACGCGCCTCGGCGTCGTCGCCGGCGTACTCGGCCACCATGTCGGTCGCCTCGCGCAGGAACCTCCGCCACTGCTCGGCGTCGCCCTCGAGGATCAGGCTCTCGATGCGGTCGCGCAGGTCTCGCTCGACGTCGACGGGCGAGCCGCCCCCGATGACCGCGAGCCGGGCCAGCAGTGGCGGCACCAGCGCCTCGACCTCGGGGGGCAGGAACAGCCACGCGTCAGGATGAGGCAACGCTGCGCTCCCCCGTGGCCGTCGCCTCGAGCTCGGCGATCCTCGGCAGCAGCTCGCGGAGCCGCTGCTGGAAGCGGATCACCGAGAACTCCTGCTCGTCGTTGAGGATCCCGGAGTGGTACGACGGCGCCTGGACGCCGCGCTGCACCCGCGTGGTGATGTCGACGTCCTCACCCATGATGTCGACGTTGAGCTCGCGCATGAGCTCGCGAGCCCGCCTCGCCCGGTCGTCCTCGTCGGGATGCACCATGGTCATGGTGGTGGCCCGCGTCGCGAGCAGCCCGGTCGGCTCGAGCTGCCAGGTGTCGATGTGATGGGGGTAGATCTCCATGAACGTCGTCGGCCAGATGCAGACGTGCCCCATCCACCCCTCGAACTCCTCGGGCATGCCGGGCATCCGGCGGACCAGGCCCTGGTACTCGCGCTCGCGCGGGTCGCGGGAGGGTCGGGTGCGGTAGGGCACGCGCGACCACTCGCACCAGTCGTTGTTGTCGCCGACGGTCTTGCTGACGTTGACGAGCCGGACCAGCGTCGGGTGCGCGACCGGCACGTGGTAGTCCTCGAGGTAGTTGTCGGCGAGGACCTTCCAGTTCTCGTCGAAGTCCTCGGTCCACCTGGCCGCACCGTCGGTGCGATGCACCGTGAGGCCGGCCACGTTGAGCCACTCGAGGTAGGGGCCCACCGGGCCCAGCATCTCCTCCAGCGACATCTGGCCGGGGTCGATGCAGCAGAACACCAGGCCGCCCGCCACGCCGACCCGGAACTGCGGCAGTGCCACCTGGTCGCGGTCGAGACAGGCGAACCCCTGGCCGGAGGGCGCCGCCGCCAGCCGGCCGTCGAGCTCGTAGGTCCACGCGTGGTAGGGGCAGCGCATCACCGACCGGGTCTGACCGGTGCCCTCGAGGATCGTCGAGGCCCGGTGCCGGCAGACGTTCGACATGGCGCGCAGCTCGCCGTCGTGCCCGCGGACCACGACGACCGGCTCGCGGCCGACGTTCGCGGTGACGTACTGGCCCGGCTCGGCCAGCTCCGAGACGTGCCCGACGAGGATCCACGCCCGCTCGAAGACCTCCGTGAGCTCCTGCTCGTACAGCACCGGATCGGTGTACGCCACCCCGGGCAGGCTGCGCGTCGCGGTCGGTGGCTTCCCGCCGGCTCGGGACTCCGGGGTGTTGGTCGGCGAGGCGATCTCGGTCGCCACGTTGCTGGGATCCATCGAAGGACTCCTGACTGACTGTTCGTTCAACCCTACCGAACGGCGCCGGCTCGCGGCAGCCCCGACGGGTGCGGGCGTCAGCGGGTGTCGATGTGGAACGTCTCGGTGTGACCGTCCACGCCGATCACCTGGCCGTTGACCATCGCGGCCTGCGGCGAGGCCAGGAACGCGCACATGTCAGCGATCTCCGAGGGCCGGACGAAGCGCGGGATCGACTGGCCCTCGAGATACTCCCGGCGTACGGCGTCGGCCGGCACGCCGCGCTGGGCGGCCTCGGCCTCGATGACGCGGTCCATGCGTGGACCGTCCACGGAGCCGGGGGCCACGACGTTGGCGCGGATGCCGAACGGCCCGAGCTCGACGGCCAGCGACTTCGTGAGGCCGATCAGCGCCCACTTGGAGGCGGCGTACGGCGTACGCAGGCCGTAGCCGTAGAGCCCGGCCGTGGACGAGATGGTCACGATCGAGCCCGACCGCTGCCTCTTCATGTGAGGTACGACGAGCCGTGCCATCAGGAAGTGGCTGTCGAGGTTGACCGCGAGGCAGTCGCGCCAGGCGCCGGGGTCGACCTCCTCGACCGGAGCCGTCGGGCCGGCGACCCCCGCGTTGTTGACGAGGACGTCGACGCCTCCCCATCGGTCGACCACGTCGGCCACCCAGCGCTCGGAGTCACCGACGTCGGCGACGTCGCCGACCACGGCGTGCAGGGCCGGGTCGGCCTCGGCGGCGACCCGGACGGCGGCCTCGTCACGGTCGCAGATGCTCACTCGTGCACCGTCGGTCCGGAAGCGCCCGGCGATCGAGGCTCCGATCCCGGAGGCACCAGCACTGACGAGCACGCGGAGCGGCTGGTCCATGGAGACTCCCGGGTTCGCGGTCGGGCGCAACCTACCTCCTGGCGCGTCTCCTGTCAGCCGCGTCCCATCTCGAGAGTCCACCGCGGGTTGCGAGCACGAGCCCCGGACCCGGCCCCGGCGGCCGCGACCGGTGTGCCGATCGGATTGATTCCGTCGCCGGATGGCGGGTACGGAGACCTCGTGACGCTTCCGACGCACGACCGCAGCACGCCGATCGACACCGCCGTCCTCGATGTCGACGGGACCTTGGTCGACTCGGTGTATGCGCACGTGTGGGCCTGGCGCGAGGCCTTCCGCCTGGTCGGGGTGGACGTCCCGACCTGGAGGATCCATCGCGCCATCGGGATGGGTGGGGACCGGCTCGTCGAGGCGGTCGCGAACGCGACTGTGGAGCAGAGCGTCGGCGACGACGTCCGCAGCGAGCACTCCCGGATCTACGACGAGCTCGGCGTCCACCTGCGTCCGACTCCCTCAGCCCCCGACCTCGTCAAGGCACTCAAGAAGCGCGGGCTGTCGGTGGTCCTGGCCAGCTCGGGGTCCCGCGAGAACACCGAGAGCGCCATCGCCCTGCTGGAGGTCGGCCACCTGATCGACGGCAGCGTCACCGGTGACGACACCGACGCCACCAAGCCGGACACCGAACCCGTGCAGCGGGCCCTCGACGCCGTCCACGGCACGCACGCGCTGGTGGTCGGGGACTCCGTCTGGGACATGGCCTCGGCGCGCCGTGCCCGCCAGGAGCCGGTGGGCCTGCTCACCGGAGGTGTGGGAGCCTGCGAGCTGTTCGAGGGTGGCGCCGGTCAGGTGTACCAGGACCCGGCACAGCTGGCCGGAGCTCTCGACGACCTCCTCGCCTCCCACGGCTGAGCCGAGGGCGGCGCGGTGGTCCGGTTCGCCGGACCGTCGCGTCGCCCTGTCAGTGCACGTGGAGGGCGTCGACGACGACGAGCGCGACCACGAGGACCAGGATCACTGAGATGATGAGCGCCACGATCTCGATGCCGCGGCGATCGGGGTTGCGGAGTCTCATGACCCGGTCCGTACCCGTCCGGGCCTCGGTCATTCCGGAGGCGCAGAGGTCGGTCTCGAGGCCCCGGCTACGACCAGGGCCACGTCGACATCACGGACGTGAGGGCGGGTCCGGGAGCTGACGGTAGTCCACCACCATCTGCGCGACGTCGCGCAGCTTGATGTTGTGGGTCTGGGAGTAGCGACGAAGCACCTCGAAGGCGCGGTCGCCGTCGAGGTCGTAGCGTTGCATGAGGATGCCCTGGGCCTGACCGATCAGCTTCCGGGCGTCGATCGCTCGCCAGAGGTGCTCGGACTCCTGCATCCGCGACATGGCGATGGCGGCGTGGCGAGCCAGGACGTGCGCGACCTGCATGTCCGTCTCGGTGAAGTGGTGGGGCCGGGAGTCGTACAGGTTGAGGCTGCCGATCGTGCGGGTGCTGTTGTACAACCTCGCCCCCATCATGCTGCGGAAGCCGGTCTCTGCTGCCGCTGCCGCCCAGGTCGGCCAACGATCCTCGTCATGGGTGTCATCCACCAGGACGCTGACCCGTTCCCTGACCATCGAGATGTCGGGCCCCTCATGGAGCTCCATCTGCTTGGCGTGGAGGGCTGCCACGACCGGGTCGGTGCTGGCGACGGTCTCGATGCGCTGCTTGGCGTGGACGAACACCACACCGGCATGACTGCAGTCGACCGCGGTCCGCGCGAAGTCGAGCACCCGCTCGACCGTGTCGGAGACCGTGTCCTCCTCGTGCATCGACAGCGCCATCTCCGCCAAGGCGGTGCCGAGATCCTCTGGGCTCGCGACGGAGCTCACGTCCGCGGGAGCCGAAGGTGCCGGGGTCTCGACCACCAGGCAAGTATGGCATCGGGTCCGGCGGGCACAGCGGCGAGACGACCACCCCCGCGGCCAGTTGCGAGACATCGGTCTCGCGCGACCCGTCTCGGCCGGGAGAGGCCGCACCCGACGGTCCCGGTCGGGGTACGACGCTGCGACCGGGACCGCGTCACTGCCGCCGCCTCGACCCGGGAGACGGCGCCCCCTCCAGGCGGCCGGCGGTAGGGCATTTCGGCCGTGACCGACAGCGCCCGACAGGGCTAGCGTGCGGCCTGGAGGTGCGGCGATGCGTCAGTCTGCTGTCGAGTTCATGGAGCGGGTCGCGGCCCGCACCCCTGGTGAGTCGGAGTTCCACCAGGCGGTCGCCGAGGTGGCGACGTCGGTCTGGCCGGTGCTGGAGCGCGCCCCGGCGTACGACGAGGCTCGGGTCCTGGAGCGGATGGTGGAGCCGGAGCGGGTGATCTCGTTCCGCGTCCCGTGGGTCGACGACGGCGGCGAGATCCAGGTCAACCGCGGCTACCGGGTCGAGATGAACAGCGCGATCGGGCCGTACAAGGGTGGGCTGAGGTTCCGGGAGAACGTCGACCTGGGCATCTTGAAGTTCCTGGCGTTCGAGCAGACGCTGAAGAACGCGCTCACCACCCTCCCCCTGGGCGGCGGCAAGGGTGGGTCCGACTTCGACCCCAAGGGCCGCAGCGACGGCGAGGTGATGCGGTTCTGCCAGTCCTTCATGAGCGAGCTGTTCCGCCACATCGGCAGCCGCACCGACGTCCCCGCGGGGGACATCGGGGTGGGCGGCCGCGAGATCGGGTTCCTCTTCGGGCAGTACAAGCGGCTGGCCAACGAGTTCACCGGGGTCCTCACCGGCAAGGGCGCCTCCTGGGGCGGCAGCCTGATCCGGCCGGAGGCGACCGGCTACGGCGTGGTCTACTTCGCCGACCAGATGCTCAAGACCCGCGACGACAGCATCTACCGCAAGGCCTGCCTGATCTCCGGGTCGGGCAACGTGGCGCAGTACGCCGCCGAGAACGTCATCCGGATGGGCGGCACCGTCCTCACTTTGTCGGACTCGTCCGGGTTCGTCCACGACCCGGCGGGGATCGACGAGGAGAAGCTGGCCTGGGTCAAGGAGCTCAAGGAGGTACGACGCGGCCGGATCTCGGAGTACGCCGACCGGTTCGGCTGCGCCTTCCACGCCGGTCAGCGTCCGTGGCACGTCGAGGGGGCACAGGTCGCGCTGCCGTGCGCCTGTCAGAACGAGCTCAGCCAGGAGGAGGCCAAGACGCTGCTGGCCAACGGTGTGTACGTCGTCGCCGAGGGCGCCAACATGCCCTCGGAACCCGGCGCCGTGCGCGCGTTCGTCGATGCCGGGATCCTCTACGGACCGGGCAAGGCGGCCAACGCGGGAGGCGTCGCGGTGAGCGGGCTGGAGATGATGCAGAACGCCGCGTTCGCCACCTGGGACCGCGACGAGGTCGACGCCCGCCTGCTGGGCATCATGGTCGACATCCACCGCAGCTGTGTCCGCGCCGCCGCTGAGTACGACCAGCCCGGCAACTATGTCGTCGGCGCCAACATCGCCGGCTTCGAGAAGGTCGCCTCGGCCATGCTGGCCCAGGGCGTCGTCTAGAGGAGGTTGACATGACTCGCAAGAGGGTCGGCTACTTCGACGGCACCGACTCGACCCTGCTGACCACGCTGGTCTGCGAGGGGTACGACACGATCCCGGTCTCGAACGGCCGCGACAACCACGGCCACCACGTCCGGCTCATCAACGACAAGAACCGGGTCGACCTGCTGATCGCCTACATCCACAAGATCATCGCTCCGGAGGGCGAGGCCAGGGAGGAGGGGGACGTGATCTTCGAGGACCTGTTCCGCACCTGTCGCATCCTCGAGATCCCCCTGCTGCTCGAGATCCCCGAGGCACTGCAGCCCCGCGCCATCGAGCTGCTCGAGAACCCACCCGACATCGTCAGGCTCGTCGACCCCGCCGACACGCTCCGGGTCGCCCGTGCGCTCCTGACCGACGGCTGAGTTCGCCGGCGCAGGGCTGTCCGGTCAGCTGTGCCTGCAGCCCGCGAGGTCGACCGGGCCCCAGCGACCGGGCCCCCAGCGCTCGGCCACCCGGCCGTCGTCGCCGTACCGCACGGGGCGATTCCGGGCGCTGCCGTCGGCGACGGTGTGGCAGGGTCTGGCGGTGAACGCGTCGCCTGCCGTGCGACGCTCGTCGCCACTCAGCCGGAGGCATCGTGAAGCTGCTCCTCACCTCAGGGGGCGTGACGAACGCCAGCATCCGCGACGCGCTCGTCGAGCTCCTGGGCAAGCCGATCGCCGAGTCCACCGCGCTGTGCATCCCCACGGCGCAGTACGGGCACCCGATGGTCGGCCCGGGAGTGAAGGCTTGGCAGTTCATCAGCGGCAACTCCGAGAACCCCATGGTCGACCTGGGCTGGAGGTCCGTCGGCGTGCTGGAGCTGACCGCGCTGCCCAGCATCGACCGGGAGCGGTGGGTGCCGCTCGTGAAGGCGGCCGACGCCCTGCTCGTCGCCGGCGGCGACGTCCTCTACCTGTGCCACTGGATGCGCGAGTCGGGGTTGGCGGACCTGCTGCCGTCGCTGGACGAGACGGTCTGGGTGGGGCTCAGCGCGGGGAGCATGGTGATGACACCCGTGGTCGGGGAAGACTTCATCCAGTGGCGACCGCCCTCCGGCGACGAGACCACGTTGGGCCTCGTCGACTTCTCGATCTGCCCGCACCTGGCTGCCGACGGCGGGCCCGGCAACTCCATGGCCGAGGCGGAGGAGTGGGCGGCACGCGTCCCCAACCCTGCGTACGCGATGGACGACCAGACGGCGATCAGGGTGGTCGGCGGCGATGTCGACTTCGTCTCCGAAGGTCACTGGACACTCCTCCATCCATAGGCACCTCGGCGGTCGGGTGGCCGGGGTCCGGCTCGCCGGCCGACTCCGAGTCGATGGTGGCACCAGACTTGCCGACCGCCTCGACGGTGTTGCCCGGCCCGGTGACCACCGTCCCGCCAGCGGACAGGTCGGGCGATCCGGGCCGGGGCCAGAGGCGCACTGAGCCGAGGCGACCGGTCGGCGGTCCGGGGCGTCCCCGGCGCTTCCGCGGACCCGCTGACAACTCGGAGGAGCACCTGGTGCGTCTCATCGTCGACCCGGAGCCTCCGGGGGACGGGAGCGATCCGATGGCAAGCACCAGCAAGCGCCTCTTGTGGCTGACGGCGTTGACGACCGCGTCGTTGGCGGTGACCGGCTGTGGAAGCACGCAGGGCGGATCGCCGGCCGCACAGGTGGTGTCGACTCCGACGCCCTCGCCGAGTCGTCCGGCGCCTTCGGTGCCGCCGCCAACGAAGCCCACCGGTGACGCCACCGCGTCGACCACTCCCTCACCGGCAGTCCAGGTCGACGCTCCCGTTCAGCGGTTCGCCCTCGTCACGAGCGACGGGTCGAGCACCGTTCACGTCTCCGGACGCCCGGTGCGCTTCCCCGGGCCGGTCACCGACGCGGTGGTCTCCCCCAACGGTCTCGACCTCGCGTTCGTCGACGGGGAGGGCAACATCGCCCTCGGTCACCTGGACGGCACCGGCGTACGCGCCCTCACCGCCACCGACTCCGGCGTACGCCGCGCGCAGCCGACGTTCGAGGACGGCGGAGCCGAGGTCGTGTTCACCGAGCGCGGACGCGACGGCGTGTGGCGCCTGAAGGAGGTTGCCGTCGACGGCCACGACGACCTCACCGCCGGCGGGCCGGAACCGACGGTCGCCGAGACCAGGTCCGACGGCGGCCATGACACGTCTCCGAGCGCCACGTGGTTCCAGGCCTCGCACAGCGAGACCGCCCGCAGCGTCATGCTCTTCGAGCACCGGACGCCTCGGGGCCCGGTGAAGGTGTACGTCGCCGACCGCAACCAGAGAGGCTTCGGTGCCTCTCCGCTGCTTCCCGGGCGTGCGCCCGCCGTCTCGCCGACCGGAGACCGGGTCGCCTTCATCGGGTCGAACGGCCAGGTCGACGTCCAGGCGTTGCCCGTCCCGGGTCGCCGGCCGCACCCCGCCCAGATCACCTGGGGCGCACATCCCACCGGGCATCTGGCGTGGTCGCCGGACGGCCGGCGGCTCGTGTTCTCCACGCGCCACGACGTGGAGATGGTGGCCAGCAGCCCGATCCGACGAGGGGACAACCCGGCCCGGGTCGTCCTCGGTCATCCCGGTGTCGGGAGCATGGGGACCCTGGCGCGGCCGACCGTCGGCGTCTATGCCGGCAGCGACCCGGTGACGACCGCGGTGACCGTCTCGCGAGCGCACTTCGCCGACGGCGACCAGATGGCCGTGGACGAGGCCGACGGCTTCGGCGTGTCCCTGGCGAACCACGTCACCCTGGTGGGTGCCGACGACCCCTCGGCCGCGGCGCCCGCGATCGCGATGGCCGCCGGTGGCCCGATCCTGTTCGTGCGGGACGGGCGACTCGACCCGCAGGTGCGCGACGAGATCGTGCGGCTCCTCCACCGCCCGCACGGCATGAAGACGCGTGCCACCGTCGACATCGTCGGTTCCACGAGCGCCGTACCCGGGAGTGTCGGCGCAGAGCTCGGGAAGCTCGGACTCCACGTCAGGCGCTTCGATCCCGAGGCGGCGGCGGACGACGCGGCCAAGGCCGTCCGGGGCTGGTACCCGTCGTACGTCGTGGTGTCCGCGAGCGACCTGCCTGCGCTCGCGTCCTCGGTGGGCACCACCGACCCCGTGCTGCTGACGGACGGCTCCACGATGCCCGCGGCGACCGCCGCCGAGCTCGACAGGTCCCACAACGACCACGGCCCGCTGACGACGGTGTACGCCGTCGGGGAGCAGGCCCAGGCCGCCGTGCGCTCCGCCTGGCCCGGCAAGCGTCCGCTCCGCGTCGTCGACCTGGGCGGCTCGGACCCCTATGCCAACTCCCTCACAGCGGTTCAGGGCCTGTACGACGCACCCCACCGCGTCGGTGTCACCACCGCGGCGGACTGGTGGGACATCGTGATCGCCAGCATGGTGGGGCCGACCCTGGTGGTCGACGAGGGACAGGGCCTCGAGGACGCCGCCACGACCTGGCTGTCAGCGAGCCAGGCGGCCATGCGATCCGTCTACGTGTTCGGGGGTCCGGCGGCACTCCCCGGGACCGTCGGGCACATCGTGTACGGCGAACGGTTCGCCGTACGCCGGGCACCGGCCGACATCACGGGGTGAGCGGTCAGACGTACCGCTGAGCACGCGCCTGCGCGGCCGCCTCGTCACGGAGCAGCCAGGGCGGGCAGGCCTCTGGCGGAGCGGCTTCGCGCGTCGTACCGTCGCGAAGCCCTGCAAGCTGCTCCTCGCCCAGCAGGTGGGGCAGGAAGTCGACCAGCCCGCGATACCGGAACTCCACGCGCTCGGCCACGCTGAACTCGAACGTCTCGAAGGAGACCACCGCGCCACCGATGTCCCCGACCGCGCCCCGCGCGGCGCCGCGCGCGATGCGCACGCCGGGGACCTCCGCCT
>JBAUWD010000493.1:0-1549 GCA_049583575.1 Nocardioides sp. | reverse complement strand
ACCCCTGGCTGGCCGAGCACACCACCGACCTGCGCCGGAGGCTGGCGCGCGGTGACTACGCTGTCCACGGCCATCTCGCCGACCCGGCCGAGCGGCCGGGCGTGACGGCGCCCGACGAGGGCGGGGTGCTCGCGCTGGCCGTGCAGGTGCTGCTCGGTCCACCGATCGGCGTACCGACCACACCGAGGGAGGGCACGTGAGCACGACCGTCCGCCTCCACGTCGGCACCCCCAAGACCGGCACGTCGTACCTCCAGCACGTGCTGTTCCACAACCGCCAGCGGCTGCGCAAGCGGGGCATCAGCTACCCCGCCGACCGGTTCGACGCGCACTTCCTGGCCGCCCTCGACCTGATGCGGATGCCGTGGGGAGGGCTCGAGGCCGACGCGATCGGCGCGTGGGACCGCCTGGCCGCCGAGGTGCGACGCTGGCAGGGCTCGTCGATCATCAGCCACGAGATCCTCGCCACCGCGTCCCGGGCCCAGATCGGCCGCGCCCTGGAGACCCTGGGTCACGGCTCGGGCACCGAGGTGCACCTCGTGCTGTCGGCCCGCGACCTCGTCCGTCAGATCCCGGCGGAGTGGCAGGAGACCGTGAAGCACCGCGCGGCCCTCGGCTACGGCCGCTTCCTCGGCCAGATCCGCGACCCGCGCCGCGAGGGCCGCATCCCGACCTGGTTCTGGGGGGTCCAGGAGATCCCCGACATCCTCGACCGCTGGGGCCACGTCCTCCCGCCGGAGCACGTCCACGTCGTCACGGTGCCCCCCGCCGGTGGTCCACCCGACCTGCTCTGGGAGCGCTTCACCGAGGCGTTCGGGCTGACCGGCATCGACCTGCTGCTCGACGGCGAGCGCGTGAACGCGTCGCTGGGGGCCCCCGAGACCGCCCTCATCCGGCGCATCAACCGGGCGGCCAACGAGGAGCTGGAGCCGGCGTACTACCGGCCGCTGGTCCGCGAGCTGCTCGCCCACCAGACCCTGTCGCGGCGTACCGACTCGCCGCGCCTGGCGCTCCCGCCCGACGTGCACCCGTGGGCGGCCGACCTCGAGGACGCCTGGATCGCGGAGATCCGGCACCGGGGGTACGACGTCATCGGCGACCTCGACGACCTGCGCGGGGCGCCGCCGGCGGAGGAGTACTCCGACCCCGATCACCCCGACGAGGCGCTGGTCTCGGCGGCCGCCGTCGACGCGCTCAAGGCGCTGCTGCTCGAGAACGCCCGCCTGCATCGCGAGCTCGACCATCGGTGGCACGCCCTGCGCGGGGCCCAGAGTGAGCTCGAGAGGTCCTACCTGCGACCGACGTACCGCTGGCGGCAGAAGCTCGTTCGCCGGCTCGACGCCAGCCGCGCCGGACGGTGGGCGATGAAGTCCTACCGACGCGCCAGGGGCAGGAGCTCCCGGTCGGCGTAGCGCCCGATCCGCCAGGTCGCGTAGCCGTCGGCTCCGGCGCCGACGATGCCGCCCACGAGCGGGATGCGCCGGCCCACCCGGCCGGCGATCCGCTTGCCGGCCACCTTCGCCACCAGGTCGGCGGCGACCTCTCCCGAG
>JBAUWD010000492.1:0-2775 GCA_049583575.1 Nocardioides sp. | reverse complement strand
GCACGAGCCCCGGCAGCACCGGCTCCTCGCCCACCTCCGCCTCGACGGAGGCGACCGCGATGAAGCAGTTCGTCTCCCACTACCTCGCCACGGTCACCGCAGACGACCACGCGACGTTCCGCATGCTGACGCCGGCCTTCCGCGGTGAGAGCGGCGGCTTCGATGGCTACAACCGCTTCTGGAGCACCATCGCCTCGGCGACGCCGAGCAACATGAGGGCCGATGCGAGAGCGCTGACCGTGAGCTACGACGTCGCCTACGTGAAGACCTCGGGAGCCCACAGAACCGACCACCGGACCCTGCATCTGGTGAAGAGTGGCTCGTCGTACCTCATCGACGGCGACACCTGACCCCGCATACGTCGTCACGCGCGGGGTACGACGTGGCATGCGCAACCTGATCGGTATCGCCGTCATCGTGTGGCTCGTGATCGGCGTCTTCGCGGCGTTCCAGCGCGGGTACGTGACGAACAAGCACGACGTCAGCTGCAAGTCCTTCGGCGACACCGCGCTCACGATCATCGCCGGCCCGCTCGACTACGTCGGCGCGAACCCCAAGATCCACTGCAAGGTGCCGCAGCCCTCGAAGTAGTCGCTCAGCGGGTGAAACGGAGGTACTGCCAACGGCCGCGCTGCGCGGCGCTCACGTGGTTTCGTGACGTCCGCGCCGGGCGACGGAGACCCCGGCTCGGGTCGTTGATCCAGAACCAGCCACGGGGCGTTGATTGGCGCGCCATCCGGGGTGGACCTTTCAGGCCTTCACGAGCAGCAACCGCAAGGTCGCCACGATCATCGACCGGCTCGCGGCGGTCAGCACCGCGAACCGCAGCATCATCGGCACGACCTACGCCAACAACAACAGCACCGGGCTCATCGACGCCGCCCAGACAGCACTCTTCGCGGCCCTGGCATCGGCGAGCTTGGCCACCCGGGCCGCATTCAGTGGCCGGTCCGGGCTAGCCGGTCGATGTGCGGTGGCGGCGGTTGGCCTCACCCCAAGCAGCGGCGGCAGGAGCAACCTGAACTTCGGCGTTGCCGCGGGCACCCATGCCGTCCTGGCCAAGGAAGCCGGACTCATCGGCGCCACCTTCACAACCACCCACTACGACCGGATGACCAACCCCATCGAGCAGGTCATCACCATGCCCTCGGGCTACTGAGACTCATGGCCCGCTCGGGTCGAGCGGCGGGGATTCGGGACAGGATCAGCGCCTAGCCCCCGAGCGGGCCGTGACCCAGAGCCCATCCCCTCGACGATGAGGTCATGGGATTACCGTTGTTCCGCATGCCAACGATGACCTGCCCCGACTGCGGCGAAGACCTCGATCTGGTCGCACCTGGCGAAGCATGCCCCGGTTGCGGTGGTAGCCGCAGGATGACGGTTGTATCTGCGCCGGCCGCCTCTGGAGTCGGCGCGGCAGCGGCAGCGTCGTCAATTGTCGGTCACCACAAGTTCCCAACCTGGCACACCCTTTGGGCGCAGATCAATCGCAGGGTCAGCCGACTGGAGGGCATCTACGCCGGCACCCAGAACGTCGAGAACACGGGCGACCTCGAAGATGAGGTAGATGCACTGCTTGTCTGCATCGCCCACCTGCGTGACTGGTTGCTCGCGGATGCAGCCTTCGGCAAGGCACTCAGACGACCGATCGGCCGCCTGATCAGTCAGGACCCGCTCCGGTTGTGTGGTGACTACGCAAACTCCTTCAAGCACCACACCTACTTTGTGGCAAGGCAGCAGCGCGGGTGGCGCTCCATCCTCGCCAAGAGAAAGCAGCGCCCTCGGCGCTATGCGAGGCTGGACGAAACCCTTAGTAGCCCAGGTGGTCACGCTGTCTCGCTGCAATCCTGGATGGACGACGGTTCGGGACAAGACCAGTCGGTTGACGCTCTGACGTTTGCTCAAGAGTGCATCGAGGAGTGGCGTAGCTTCTTTGCCCGACGTGGCATTACAGACCCACAACCGCTGTAATCTCGTCGCGAGAGCCCGCGCGTGGCGACCCAGGCCTGCGCTCCCGGCGGGGAGGGGGCTACGTAACACACGCTGCCGGCCCGTACGCACAGATTTGCCGATGTTTCGGCGCTCGGCGGGCCTCGGGGCTGGCCCCATCCGGTTCACGCGGCGTACGGGCTTGCGGACGCAGGCACGATCGTGCGGTTCGGTTCGGGCCCGCGACCCCGGGAGAAGGCGCGAAGCGGGCCCGCACTGCGAGGTTTCAGGATCAGCTCGAAGCCGAACGTAGAGGGGAGGTCAGCAGAGCCCGACCTTCTTGCCCGCGTACTGGGCCTGCGGCAGCGTATAGCCGTCACCGGCAGCGGAGGACAACTGCTGCACCAGCCCCGAGCAGGAGAAGTGGCTCAACTTGAGGTAGTCCTTGGCAGACCTGACCGCCTGGGCGTTCCAGTCGACCTTGATGTGGTTGACCGCGAAGACCGCGTCCGCCAACTTGAAGCCCTCCCCGGCCTTGGACGACAACTGCTGGATCAGGCCTTTGCGAGAGAACCCGCTGTACTTCAAGTAGTCCTGAGCGGAGCCGATGGCCTGCTGCTGGCTGACCGTGTAGTGCGGCGAGGGCTTGCTGCTCGCCTTGGCCTTCTTCGATGTCTTCGCGTGGGTCCCGCTACCCGCCTTGGCGCTGCTTGACCCTGTGGTACACCCAGTGATTGACACGGCCGCAAGTAGAGCGACCACAACCGCCAAGCTCCTGATCTCCATCGTCATTCGTTCCCTCCGATTCGATCGCATGAACACTTTGTCACGAATACCGGAAGTGGG
>JBAUWD010000491.1:0-13921 GCA_049583575.1 Nocardioides sp. | reverse complement strand
GCCGAGGGGGACGCCGAGCCCGGCACCCGGCAGTCGGCGCAGAGCGCGCCACCGGCCGCCGGGGAGAACCAGCGGAGCGGGCCGGGATCGCCGCAGCGCGCGCAGTGCGTGAACGACGGTGCGTAGCCGGCCACGGCGAGGGAGCGCAGGAGGTAGGAGTCGAGCACCTGGGCCGGTGTGCGGTCTCCGGCCGTCATCGCCCGCAGACCGCCGACGAGCAGCAGGAACTGCTGGAGCGCGGGCTGCTTCTCCTCCGAGACCAGCCGGTCGGCGGTCTCGAGCATGACCGTGCCTGCGGTGTAGCGGTCGTAGTGGTCGCCGAGCTGCGACGGGAAGGCGTCGACGGTGTCGGCCTGCGTGATGATGTCGAGGTTGCGGCCCTCGGCCAGCTGCAGGTCGACGTGCGTGAAGGGCTCGAGCCGCGAGCCCCAGCGTGAGGTCGTCTTGCGCACACCCTTGGCCACCGCTCGCACGCGACCGTGCTGACGGGTCAGCAGGACGATGATCCGGTCGGCCTCGCCCAACTTGTGGGTGCGCAGCACGATGGCCTCGTCGCGGTAGAGGGGCACCCGGCCATTCTGCCGCGCGGGACCCCCGTCGCCTACGAGCCGGTACGGCGTTTGCGCCGCGGCGTCCGCCAGCAGGCCAGCGCGAACGCCGCGGCCTTGGCGTTCAGCCGATCGGGGCGGACCCGCCACTCCAGGAGGCTGCTGGCACGCACGAACTCGGCGTTCGCGAGCTCGCGGGCCAGCATCCGCGAGTCGGCGAACGGGTGGATCGGGTCGCGGGTGTGGCCGATGACCAGCGCGGGGGCGGTGATCTGCTTGCGCTGCCGCGACGAGGGGGCGAGACGCCCGAAGATGATGCCGTGCAGCACCGCAGCCACCGAGTCGGCCCGCTGGTCGAGGGTGTCGAGGGCGATGCCGGCCCAGAACGGCACCAGACCCCGCGGGATCGGACGGGTGAGCAGCCGCACCCCGTTGACCGTGAACGGCGCGAACCGGGCGGCGAACATCAGCGGGACGAAGGCGACGATCCCCGCCTCCAGCGCGTTGTCGAGCACCGGCATCTCGATGATCAGGCCCTTGACCCGGGCCGGGGCGGTCGCGGCGACCTCGAGCGAGACGTTGGCGCCGAGCGACGTACCGCCGATCACGGCCCGGTCGGCGGCGAGGTGGTCGAGCAGCGCGACGACCTGGTCGGCGTAGGCGGTCATGGAGTAGACGAGCGGGTCGGCCGGCCGGTCGGAGCGACCGTGCCCGAGGAGGTCGAGGGTGACGACGTGGAGACCCTCGGCGGCCAGGGCGCGCGCCAGCGGCTGATGCATGCGGCGCGGCATGAGCTGGCCGTGGAGCAGCACGACCCAGTGGGGACCGGCGCCGTACTCGGTGTACTCGAGGCGTTCGGTGCCCGCGCCGCTGTCGTAGAAGAGCTGACCGACCCGCTCGGAGACCAACATGCGACGAATTTAGTCGCTCCACGGCGCGCCCGCTGCCAGCCTGGGGACATGGCGACCGTACGACGCCTCGGGCCGGACGACTGGGAGGTGTTCCGCGACATCCGGCTGCGCTCCCTCGCCGACACCCCCGATGCGTTCGGGTCCACCCTGGAGCGCGAGCAGTCGTTCACCGAGGCGGACTGGCGGCAGCGCCTGAACGGACCGGTGTACGTCGTCACCGATCCCGGACCCGTGGCCGTCGGCGGGCTCTTCGACGACGAGGGGGTCGGCCACGTGTGGGGGATGTGGACGGACCCGGCGCACCGGGGTCACGGCCACGCGCACCGGATCCTCGACGCGCTGATCGCGCCCGAGACGGACGTCGTGCTCGATGTCAACCTCGCCAACGAGGCGGCGCGCGCGGCGTACGTGCGCTACGGCTTCGTCGGCACCGGCCGCCTCGAGCCGCTCCGGCCGGGCTCGGCCCAGGTGATGGAGCGGATGGTCCTCAGGCGCGGTTGACGGCGCTGATCACCGCCTTGAGGGACGCGGTGACGATGTTCGCGTCCAGGCCGATCCCCCACAGCACCTCGGTCTCGCCGTCGGCAGCGGTGATCGCGCACTCGACGTAGGCCGCCGCGATGGCGTCGCCGCCGGCGCTCAGCGCGTGCTCGGCGTAGTCCAGGACGCGTACGTCGAACCGACCGCCGGGTCGCTCGATCCCGTTGATCGCGTCGACGAACGCCGCGATCGGGCCGTTGCCCTCGCCGGAGAGCTCGTGCAGCTCCCCGTCGACGTAGACGTTGACGTCGAGCTGGTCCTTCTCGCCGGCCGCCGACGACGTGTGCACGGAGTTGAGCAGGAGCGGGGTCTCGCGCGCGAGGTACTCCGCTGTGAACACGTCCCAGATCCGGGCCGGGCTGATCTCGCCACCCTCGGCGTCGGTGTGCTCCTGGATCACCCGGCTGAACTCGATCTGCGCGCGGCGCGGGAGGTCGAGCTTGTGCTCCGCCTTGAGCACGTAGGCGACGCCGCCCTTGCCGGACTGGCTGTTCACCCGGATCACGGCCTCGTACGAGCGCCCCACGTCCTTCGGGTCGATGGGCAGGTAGGGCGCCTCCCACGGCATCTGGGCGACGGGCCTGCCCTCCTCGCTCGCCCGGCGCTCGAGGTCCTCGAGGCCCTTCTTGATCGCGTCCTGGTGGGAGCCGGAGAACGCCGTGTAGACGAGGTCGCCCGCGTACGGATGCCGCGGGTGCACGGGAAGCTGCGTGCACCACTCGACCGTACGACGGATCTCGTCGATGTCGGAGAAGTCGATCTGGGGGTCGATGCCCTGGCTGAAGAGGTTCATGCCCAGCGTGACCAGGCAGACGTTGCCGGTGCGCTCACCGTGCCCGAACAGGCAGCCCTCGACGCGGTCCGCGCCGGCCATCACGGCCAGCTCGGTGGCGGCGACCGCCGTACCGCGGTCGTTGTGGGGGTGCAGGCTGACCGTGGTGAACTCGCGCCGGGTCAGCTGGCGGGAGAACCACTCGATCTGGTCGGCGTACACGTTGGGGGTCGCCATCTCGACCGTGGCCGGCAGGTTGAGGATGATCTCGCGACCGTCGTCGGGCTGCCAGACGTCGCTGACGGCCTCGCACACCTCGACACTGAACGGGAGCTCGGTGCCGGTGAAGATCTCGGGGCTGTACTCGTAGCCGATCACCGTCGTGCCGAGCACGCTCTCGGAGTGCTTCATCACCAGCTCGGTACCGCGGACGGCGATGTCCTTGATCTCGTCCTTGCTGGCTCGGAACACGACGCGGCGGAACAGGGGGGCGAGGGCGTTGTAGAGGTGGATGTTGGCGTGGTGGACGCCGACCAGCGAGTGCACGGTGCGCTCGATGAGGTCCTCGCGCGCCTGCGTCAGGACGGAGATCGTGACGTCCTCGGGGACGCGGTCCTGCTCGACCAGCTGCCGGACGAACGCGAAGTCGGTCTCGCTGGCACTCGGGAACCCGACCTCGATCTCCTTGTAGCCCATGGAGACCAGCAGCTCGAACATGCGCAGCTTGCGCGCGGGGCTCATCGGGTCGATCAGGGCCTGGTTGCCGTCGCGCAGGTCGGTGGAGAGCCAGCGGGGAGCTCGCTCGATCCGCGCGTTCGGCCAGGTGCGGTCGGGAAGGTCGATGGGCTCGAACGCGTGGTAGCGCTGATGAGGCATCGGGCTGGGTTGCTGGGTGTTCACGAAGCCTTCGTGCTGGAGAGTCATGGTTCCTCGCTGGTTTCCCAGGATCTGGGGCGGGCGCCGGCTGACAGCACACACTCCGCAGCGAGGAGGACCGGCTGTCAGGCCCCGCTGCGGCAGCGAAGGAGGAGGCTGCGCATCATGACGGGTTCACCGTAACAGAGCACCCCGTACGTCGTACCAGCGCGCGTCCGCGCAGCGGGACGTCGGTCGGGTCGCCAGAGAGTGCTCGACCTCGGCCCGACCGGGGACCGCTCGACGTCGCGGTCAACCGGTCGCGACGACAGCCCCTCCCGGACAGACTGGACCGATGCCGACGCCGTTGCACCACGACCCGACGGTCCTCGCCCGGACCCACCCCCGGCCGGTGGCGATGTGAGCATCGACATCGAGCGCGTCGACGTAGCCGACCTCGACCTGGCCACGGCCGGTGGGCTCGCGGAGATCCGCGACGCCGCGCTGGACGGCGTACCCCTGCGCGGGCACACCGCCGAGACCTTCCTGCTCGACGTCCGGGACCACAACGGCGAGGGTCCCCTCGAAGGACTCTGGCTGGGCAGGTCCGACGGACGGCTCGTCGGCTACGCCGGTGTCCACCACAACCTCTACGAGAACCGCGACGGTGCCAAGATCCTCGGCGCCGTCCATCCGCACCACCGGCGGCGAGGTCTCGGCCGGGCGCTCCTGGCAGCCGCCGAGGCGGCGACGGACCGGCCCTGCCTCCGCGCCCCCGTCTGGGCCGGCACGGCCGGGATCGGGGCACTCCCCCGGCTCGGCTACGCGCGCGCCCACTCCCACGAGGTACGACGTCTCTTCCTGCGCGCGGAGCAGCCGGCAGCCCTCGTGGCTGCCGCCGAGGAGGCCGCGGCCGGCTACGACCTCGAGCGCTACCGCGGCCCGTGTCCCGAGGGTCTCCTGCCCACCATGCAGGTACTCCGCGAGACGATCAACGACGCACCGGAGGACGGTGAGTTCGAGGCCTACCCCCCGTCGCGGATCCGGCGCTACGAGGCGTGGCTGGCCCGCCAGCGGCAGACGCCGTACACCATCGTGGCGCGGCACCGGGCCAGCGGCGAGGCCGCGGGTCTGACGATCGTGTGCGTCTACGAGCTCCTCCCCGCGATCGCCGTGCAGGAGGACACCTCGGTGGTCGCCGCGCACCGAGGCCACCGGCTGGGCCTGCGGATGAAGCTGGCGATGCTCGACTGGCTGCGTGCCGAGCGCACCGACGTCGACAGCATCGACACCTGGAACATGCCCGGCAATGCCCCGATGATCGCGATCAACGACGCACTCGGCTGCGCGGTCGTGGCGGAGACGGTCCGCTTCACCAAGGACCGGACGGCCGGTCAGCCCTCGACGTCGTCGTAGGTGTGCGGCGCCACCTGCTCCCGCGTGCGCCCGCCCGGTGGACGGTGGTGGTCACTGCGCCAGCCAGACCCCGACGAAGAGCGCACCCAGCGCCGACAGCCCGGTCAGCGCGCCGAAGACCGCCATCGTGGTCCGCGACGCCGCGCGCTGGTGGGCGTACGCCGTCACGCCCGAGGCGAGCACGAGCACGTACTTGAGCATCAGGGTGTGCCGGAACGCGTCGGAGTCGTCGTCCACGGCGACGACGTTCCAGACGCCGGTCACCAGGAGGACGCCGAAGGCCGGCCACGCGACGCGGTTGAAGGCCCGCGCGGCCACCCGGGTCACCCCCTCTCCCGCTCCCCGGAGGGCAGGCACCAGGGCCGCGAGGGTGATCTGGCCGCCGACCCACACGGTGGCCGCGAGCACGTGCAGGAACAGGCGCAACGTCTCCCAGTCCACCGTCCTCACGCGCTCATCCCCTCCGCCACATCGGCCAGAGGTCCGGCCCGTCCGGCAGGCTGATCGGCTCCCGCGGCTCGAAGCCGAACCCCTCGTACAGCGCGATGTTCTCCTGCTTGCTGCTCTCGAGGTACGCCGGACCCGTCACGATGTCGAGCCGGTGGCGCAGCAGCGCCGACCCGATGCCCTCCCCGCGGCGTACCGCGCCGATGCCGGCGAGGTACCAGAACTCCTCCCTCGGCCTGGCGCTGCGCATGTGGCTCTCCACGGTCGCGCCGCGGTCGAGGTGGCGCCGCAGGGCCCGCACGTAGAACGGCAGCGCGACCACCTGTCGCAGGGCGGACACGTGGAAGCCCGGCGGATCCCAGAACGCGGCGCCGACCGGCTCGCCGTCCTGCAGCGCCAGGTCGGTGCAGCCGGGGGCGAAGTGCGACCACCGGCCGTGCGCCGCGAAGAGCGGCTCGAGCGGGCGGCCCGGCGGGACCAGCCAGCGGGTGACCGGGTCGTCGTCGAACGCCGTCGCCATCACGCGGACGACGTCACGACGGTCGGCGGCGCCCGCCGCACGCACCTCCAGCACCAGCCGATGCTAGGCCACGGCACGGTCGGGCCCGAGGGACCGGTCGGTAGCATCGCGACGTTCCGTGTCACCGAGGACTGGGGGTCCGATGCCGCACGTCGGGCGGGTCGTCGTACCCCTGGCGCTCGCGGCGCTCACCCTCACCGGGTGCCTCGGTCGCTCCGGGTCGACGGACCCGGCCGCGAGCTCCACGGCGGCACCCGACCTCGGCGCGTGCCGGGTGCTGGCCCCCGACGACGTCGCCCGGCCCAGCAACGCGACCTCGCCCGTCCCCTGCACCCAGAAGCACACGGCCCAGACCTTCGCGGTGGGGTCGATGCCCCCGCAGTTCGCGCACGCGTCGTACGACGACAGCGCCGTGGCGGCGTACGCCTATCGCACCTGCACCCAGAAGTTCATCCGCTTCACCGGCGCCGACGAGAGCCTGGCCATGCGCACGATCCTCAGCTGGGCGTGGTTCCGCCCGAGCACAGCCGCCTGGGCCGACGGTGCGCGGTGGTACCGCTGCGACGTGATCGGCGGCGGCGACCAGACGCGCCGCTACGTCGACCTCCCCACGAACACCAAGGGGCTGCTGCTCGGACGGCCGTCGGACCGGTGGATGGTCTGTGCCCAGGGGGCGACCGTGAGCGGCTCGGTCAAGGTGCCGTGCGACCAGAAGCACGACTGGCGGGCCGTGACCACCATCGTGCTCGGAGGGAGCAACGACGCCTACCCCGGCGACCAGCTCGTCCAGGCCCGTACCCGGTCCTTCTGCTCGAAGTCGGTCGGGGCCTGGCTCGACTACCCCGTGGACTACGACTTCGGCTACTCCTGGTTCCACCAGACCGAGTGGGACGCCGGCAACCGCCGGTCCGTCTGCTGGGCGAGGACCTCCTCGTGAGGGGCAGGCTCGCCGGCGTCGCGGCGGCCCTCCTGCTCACGGCCTGCTCGGGATCGACCAGCTCCGCGCCCCGCGCCGACCCCACGCCGGTGGCCACGTCCCCTACCGCGACCCACTCCGCCAAGCTCCCGGCCCCGCCGCCGCCGCTGCCGCACGCGTGCTACCGCCTCGGGTACGACGACGCCCTGGCCCCGACGAGCGACAAGAAGCCGGTCCCGTGCACGGGCCGGCACACCGCGGTGACGTTCTTCGTCGGGACCTTCGGCCACCACCTCGCCGTGGACGGCCCCCGGGTGCACCGGCTCGAGTCGACCGTGTGCCCCCAGCACTTCGCCGCTTTCGTCGGCGGAACCCCCGACACCCGACGCCTGAGCCTGCTGCGCACGATCTGGTTCACGCCCACCGTCGAGCAGACCGGGCTCGGGGCCCACTGGTTCCGCTGCGTCGCGCTCTCCCTGCGCGACGACCAGCACCTCGCCCTGCTCAGCGGGCCGCTCGCGGGTGTGCTCGACCGGCCGGCCGGCCGCGCCCACTACGGCCTGTGCGGCACCGCCGAACCGGGCACCTCCGGGTTCCAGCAGCGCATCTGCGCGGCTCCGCACTCGTGGCGGGCGCTCCGCGTCGTCGACTTCCCACCGGGCACCTACCCCGGCGTCGCGAAGGTCCGCGAGGCGGGCCAGACACCCTGCAAGGACGCCGCCGGCGCGGTCGCCAGCGACCCCCTCAACTACCAGTGGTCCTACCAGTGGCCGACCCTGCGACAGTGGCGGAGCGGTCAGACGTACGGCGTGTGCTGGGCGCCCTCCACCCGTTGAGAGGTCACATATGGCGTGATGAGAGGGCGAAGATGGCGCCGTAGCGGGTCCCTCGAGCCGCCATTTGCGACCGCTCGTCGCGTCATTTGTGACCTCTCAACGAGGGAGGGGTCAGAAGCCGAGCTTGCGGAGCTGGCGGGGGTCGCGTTGCCAGTCCTTGGCGATCTTGACGTGGAGGTCGAGGTAGACCGGGGTCCCGAGGAGCGCTTCGATCTGCCGGCGGGCCACGGTGCCGACCTGGCGCAGGCGGGCGCCGCGGTGGCCGATCACGATGCCCTTCTGCGACGAGCGCTCGACGTAGATGCTGGCATGGACGACGAGCAGCGGCTTGTCGTCGGGCCGTCCCTCGGCCAGGGCCATCTCGTCGACCAGGACGGCGATGGAGTGCGGCAGCTCGTCGCGGACCCCGTCGAGCGAGGCCTCGCGGACGAGCTCGGCCACCAGGACCTCCTCCGGCGCGTCCGTGAGGTCGCCGTCGGGGTAGAGCTGGGGGCCCTCGGGCAGCTGCGCGACCAGCAGGTCGGCGAGGAGCTGCACCTGGTCGCCGGAGACCGCGGAGACCGGCACGATCTCGGCCCACTCCGTCTCGGTCTCGCGACCGAGCTCCGCGATGTCCGTCAGGTGCCGGCCGATCCGGGCGGCGTCGGCCAGGTCGGTCTTGGTCGCGACCGCGAACTTCGTGGTCCGCCGGACCTTCGCCAGCTCCCCGACGAGATAGCGGTCCCCGGGCCCGATCCGCTCGTTCGCCGGGAAGCACACCGCCACCACGTCGACCTCGGCCCAGGTGGTGCGGACCAGGTCGTTGAGCCGCTCGCCGAGCAGGGTGCGCGGCCGGTGCAGCCCGGGGGTGTCGACCAGGATCAGCTGGGCGTCGTCGCGGTTGACGATGCCGCGCACGACCGTGCGCGTCGTCTGCGGCTTGTCGGAGGTGATCACGATCTTCTGCCCGACCAGGGCGTTGGTCAGCGTGGACTTGCCGGCATTGGGGCGTCCGACGAACGACGCGAATCCACTGCGGTAGGTGCTCGGGTGCTCAGCCACCGCGCGCCTCGTCGTACGCCGCCCAGATCTCCTCGTCGCTGAGGCCCCCGGCCTTGCCGGCCTGCCAGATCGGAGCCGGGTCGACCGCGCGGGGCTGTCGCGCGGAAACGCCGCGCCAGTAGCCCATCACGTCGTACGCCGTGCTCGGCAGCCTCCGCTCGCGCATGAGGTGCTTGCGGATCGCGCGCATCTGGGCGGACTCGCCGGCCATCCAGAAGTAGCCGGGGCCATCCGGCCAGTCGATGTCCTCGACGACCGCGGCCAGCCGGGACCGCCCGGGTGCCGGCGGGTCTAGCCTGGCGACCTCGATGCCGTCGGGGAGGTAGCCGGGAAGGTCGTCCGGCACCTCGGCCCAGACGCGGATCGGCAGGTCGCTCGCGACGGCACCCGACGGCAGGAGATCCGTGGCCCACGCCCGCTCCGAGATGCGCGCCATCGCCGGGATCCCGGTCAGGTCGCCGACCAGCAGCAGCCAGCCCGCGTCGGGGGGCAGGGCGAACGACCCCTGGGCTCCCGTGAGCACGACCCGGTCGCCGACGCAGTCGTCGGTGGCCGCCCACTCGGTGACCAGGCCCCGGTCGTGGATCACGACGTCGAGGACGACCTCGTCCCGTGCGTGGGCGCGAACGGTGTAGTACCGCACCTGGAACTGACCGGGCACCACCAGGCCGACCCATTCGTCGGGTACCCCGGTCGAGACGAACCCGGGCACCGACAAGGTCAGCCGCACGAGGTGCGGCGAGAGCGCCTCGCGGCGCCCGACCACGGCGTCGTACCGGACCGCCCTCGCGCTCACCGTTGGACCCTCGTGCTCACCGCGCCAAATCTAGTGCCGCGGGCCCGGGCGGCTAGCATCGCGGGGGTGAGCGCTGTCGACCTGTCCGAAGAGGTCACCGCCGTCGACTCGGGCCATCGCGTGCTGGGCCCCGAGCGGATGCGGTCGACCGGTTGGCGTTGGAACGTGGTGCGCTGGGTGGCCTTCGCGGCCTACGCGGCGGGGCTGGGGCTGTTCATCACCCTCCAGGGCGTGCCGACCGACCGGCTCGGCATCTACGGCGGGATCCTCGCGTTCCTGACCATCGTCGTGCTCGGTCGCGGGTGGGCCGCCTGGTGGCAGATGGTGGTCGACTGGCTGCCGTTCGAGGCGGTCCTGCTCGCCTACGACTACAGCCGCGGCTACGCGTCGCCGTACTCCGCCGCGCAGGTGCACGACAAGACCTACCCGATCTCCCACGTCAGCAACGACGTGGGGCTGCCGCTGCACGTGATGTTCCCGATCCGGTTCGACCGGTGGCTGGGCGGCGGCACCATGCCGACGACGTGGGTGCAGGAGCACTTCCACCCCGGCACCGCCGTCCCCTGGTACGGCGTGCTGGTCAGCCTCGTCTACTGCAGCCACTTCCTGGTGATGCCCACGGTCGCGGTGATCCTGTGGATCCGCAACCGCCCGCGCTTCGTGGTCTGGATGCGGATGGTCGTGGGCCTCGCCGTCGCGGGCGTGACGACGTACTTCCTCTACCCGATGGCTCCGCCGTGGCTGGCCGAGTCGGGCGGCGTGTTCCCCGGCCCGGCCGTGGGCCGCTACACCTCCCAAGGGTTCGACGTGATCGGCCTGCACATGGTCGGCGGCCTGGTCAGCCAGGGTCAGTACCTCGTCAACCCGGTGGCGGCCATGCCGTCACTCCATACGGCCTACGCGACACTGGCCGCCGGCTTCTTCTGGTGGGGCAAGCGCTGGTGGCAGAAGGCGCTGCTGGCCTGCTACCCCCTGGCCATGGGCTTCGCCCTGCTCTACGGCGGCGAGCACTACGTCGTCGACGAGATCGCGGGTGTCGGCTACGCACTCGTCGTGATCGCCTGCTGGCGGCTCCTTCGCCGCTACCGGCTGGCTCGTCGTCCCATCGTCGAGTGGGCAGAAACTGCCGTTGAGTAGGCCCGAACGGTCGGTTGAGCAGGCCCGAACGGCGCGTTGAGTGGGCCAACACGGTCTGTCAGCACACCCACCGTCCCAACCGTCGAGCCAGCGGACCCGACGCAGCAGCCCCGGGCCGGGCCTCAGCCGGCGGCCGGGTACGTCGCGTCGTTCTCGAACGTCGGGCGCAGCGGCATGCCGTCGTGGCCCTCGTCGTCGGTCTTGGTCGCGAGCACGTGGTGGAGCTGGATCTCGTTGCGCTCGAAGCCGAGGCGCGAGCCCGCCATGTAGAGGCCCCAGACCCGTGCCGTGCCCTCGCCGACCTCGGCGACGCAGGCGTCCCAGTTCTCCTGGAGGTTGTGGCACCAGCCGGCGAGGGTCCGGGCGTAGTGGAGTCGGAAGTTCTCCTCGTGCATGACCTCGAAGCCGACGTTCTGCGCCTCGGTGATGATCCGCCCGGATCCGGTCAGCTCACCGTCCGGGAAGACGTAGCGGTCGATGAACGCGCCGGTCTCGGTGTGGCGGTTGTGCGGCCGGGTGATGCAGTGGTTCAGCAGCCGGCCCTGGGGGCGCAGACGGTCGCGGAGGAAGCCGAAGTAGGACTTGTAGTTGCGGACGCCGATGTGCTCGGTCAGGCCGATCGAGCTGACGGCGTCGAAGCCGCTCTCGGTGACCTCGCGGTAGTCGCTGTGGCGCACCTCGGCCAGGTCGTCCAGGCCCTGCTCCTTGATCTTCTCCTGTGCCCACGTCGCCTGCTCGCGGGAGAGGGTCACGCCGAGCACCTTCACGCCGTAGTGCCGGGCGGCGTGGCGCACCATCCCGCCCCAACCGCAGCCCACGTCGAGCAGCCGCATCCCCGGCTCCAGCCCGAGCTTCTGCGCGATCAGGTCGTACTTGTAGTGCTGTGCCTGCTCGAGGGTCGCGTCGTCGGTCGGGTAGACCGCACAGGTGTAGGTCATCGACGGCCCGAGCACCAGCTCGTAGAAGGCGTTCGACACGTCGTAGTGGTGGTGGATCGCCTCCTTGTCGCGGGTCCGCGAGTGGCGGACGCCCTCGACGACCCGGCGCCACCGTGGCAAGGTCTCCTCCTTGGGCGGCGTCGGTGGCCGCAGGTGGGAGATCCCGAGGGCGGTGACGATCCGGACCAGCTCCGCCGGCGACGGGCGACGGAGCTTGAGGCCCTTCTGGAGCGCCTTGAGGCCCTCGTAGGGGTCACCCGGGTGTACGCCGGTCACCACGAGGTCACCGGTGACGTAGGCGCGCCCGAGGCCGAGGTCACCCGGCGCCGTCATCAGGTAGGCCAGACCGCGCTCGTTGCGCAGGTCGAAGCCGAACGGCGCGTCCTCGGGGCCGCTCGCACTCCCGTCGTACGCCGTGAAGCGAAGGGGCAGTGGGCCCTGGATCAGCTGCTCGAAAGCGTCGGCGATCTTCATGGTCATCGTCTCTTCACCGCCTTGTCGTAGAGGGATGTCAGTCGGTGGTCCGGGTCGTACCGGTCCTTGACCTGCGCCAGGTGGGCGCCGTCGTACAGCTGGTCGAACGTCTCGCGGTCGTAGAACGCCTCCGAGTAGAGCGACTTGTGACCACCGAGCTGGTGGACCCGCGCCTCGATCGCGCGGTTGAGGGGTGCGTTGGGCGCGTCCGGGCCGACCGCGACGTTGCCCCAGAAGCCGACGTTGACGTAGAGGGCGCCGGGGTCGAGCGGGTAGGTGGGCCAACGCTTCCCGTCGGCCGAGCCGGTCGAGACCAGCGGGCACAGCCACACCGGCCGCATCCCCACCTCGGCATCGAACCAGTCGAGGAACTCCGGGAGCCGCTCGACCGGGATCTCGACGTCCTGGACGACGCGCTCGCCCTCGGGCCGGCCGGCCCGGCGGTCCAGGAACGCACCGACGTGGAGCCGGTGGTCGAGGCCGACCATGCGGTAGTACACGTCGGAGCGCTTGAACCGACGCGGCCAGAGCCGGCGTACGACGGGGTGCTGGGCGCCGAACGCCCGCGAGCACCAGAACCAGTCGGTGTCCCACCGCCAGAGATAGTCGTACATCGTCAGCAGGTCGGTCTCGCGCTCCCGGATCGACCGGTAGTAGATCTGCTGCCCGGTGTAGTCGCTGGGGTTCGTGACCGCTCCGGTCCTGCTGCGGCCGTCGGCCGAGCGTTTCGTGACCACCGCCGGCGCATCGGTCCAGGTCGCGAGCGTCAGGTAGTACTCCCCCGGCTGGAACGCGGTGCCGTCGAGGCCGTCGACGTGGACGCCGTCGTACGCCTCGGTCTCGACGATGTCGGCGATGACCTTGGCGAGCAGTCCGGCGTCGTCGAAGCGGACGTGCCGCAGCGAGACGTACGACGGGACCCGCTCGAGCCGGATCCTCAGCCGGGTGGCGTAGCCGAGCGAGCCGTAGGAGTTGGGGAAGGTGTCGAAGAGGTCGTCTCCGGGCCGGGTCGTCACCACCTCGCCGGCGCCGGTGAACACGTCCATCTCGATGACCGACTCGTGGGGCAGGCCGCTGCGGAAGCTGGTCGACTCGATGCCCAGACCGCTGACCGCGCCGCCGAGCGTGATCGTGCGCAGCTGCGGGACGACGCAGGGGATGAGCCCGTGTGGCAGGGTCGCGTCGACGAGGTGCTCGTAGGTGCACATGCCCTGCACGTCGGCCGTGGCCGCGGCGGGGTCGATCGAGATGACCCCGTCCAGCCCGGACACGTCGAGCCCGGGAGCGCCCGTGGCCGCGCGCGGGCGGAAGAGGTTGGAGGTCTTCTTGGCGAGGCGGACCGGCTGGCCCGCCGGGATCGCGTCGTACGACGCCTGGAGGCGCGCCACCGCCTGCGCGTGGGCAGTCCGACCTGTCAACACAGCACCGCAACTTACTCCGCCATCGGACGGAACGGAGCCGGGGTCCGGTTGCCCTCCCCTCGACAGGACGGCGACGCGTCCACGACCGTCACGCGATGCCGGTGACCTCGCCCCGGGCGTCACCGAGGTGGACGACGACATCATCGCCGCCGAGCTCGCGTACGGCGCGGAGGTCGGGGACGGAGTCGTCACCGAGTCGGACCGCGGCCTCCAGCCCCCGTGCCCCGGACGTGACCGCCATCGCGACGCACACCTCGAGCGCGCTGAGCCTCAGCGACGCCAGGTCCACGGCGGCTG
Source organism: Nocardioides sp. (assembly GCA_049583575.1). Lineage (GTDB taxonomy): Bacteria > Actinomycetota > Actinomycetes > Propionibacteriales > Nocardioidaceae > Nocardioides. The sequence continues at coordinate 56 of JBAUWD010000491.1, read as the reverse complement.
CGGCGTACGTCCGGCCGTCGAGGTCGCGCACCGCGGCGCCCTCGACGGACCGCGTG
>JBAUWD010000490.1:0-1781 GCA_049583575.1 Nocardioides sp. | reverse complement strand
GGAAGGAGGCGCGGGCCTCCGCGTCGATGGCGCCCGGGAGCCCGATCCGACCGGCGACCCGCTGGGTGGCGACCAGCAGGCGCGGGCCGAACCGCCGGGCCGTGCGCAACGACACGACGGGTGCGGGCGTGCCGTCGGCGCCCGGGAACTCGGCCGGGAACTCGAGGATCCCCCGTACCTCGGCGCCCCGGAAGCCGTAGATGGACTGGTGGGGATCGCCCACGACGACCAGGTCACGGCCGTCCCCGGCCAGCGCGCGAAGCAGCGCGACCTGGCCCGGGTCGGTGTCCTGGTACTCGTCGACGAACAGGTGGCGGAACTGCTGTCTCAGCTCGTCGCGATGCACGTGGGCCTCGATCACGGCACGCCGGATCAGGTCGGCGTAGTCGGTGGCGGACTGGTCGTCGAGGTTGTCCAGATAGGCGGCCAGGAAGTGACCGGCCGCGGCGAGCTCCGGCCGCCCCTCCCGCTCGCCGAGGGCGATCAGGTCGTCGCTCTCGAGCCCCTTCTCGCGGGCCCTGGCCAGCACCATCTGCACCTCGCGCGCGAACCCACGGGTCTCGAGCGCCCGATCGAGCTCCGGTGGCCAGGTGACCGCCTCCTCGTGGCGCTGCAGCAGCTCGCGGACCACGACGTCCTGCTCGGGGGCGGACAGCAGCCGGATCGGCGCTCGGTACAGCTCGCGCGGCGCGTAGCGGCGGATCAGCCCGTAGGCGAACGAGTGGATGGTCGAGCAGATGGCCGACCCGGTGGTGCGACCCACCCGGGCGGTCACCCGGTCGCGGAGGCTCTCGGCGGCCTTGCGGGAGAAGGTGAGGGCCAGGATCTGCGACGGGTCGACGCCGCGCCCCTCGATGCGCTCGGCGATCGCCTCCACCAGCGTGGTGGTCTTGCCGGTGCCCGGCCCGGCCAGCACCAGCAGCGGCCCACCCGGGTGGTCGACGACCCGCTGCTGGTCGGCGTCGAGCGTCACCCGCGTCGCCTCGGCAGCCTCGGGAGCGACCAGGTGGTACGTCGCGTGCTCCGGCCGAGTCATGGGTCCACCCAACCATCAGCGGCCGACACGTCGCGGCCCCACCGGGGTGGGAGACGTGCCCTAGGTTGCTGCCATGGACACCGGGCCGCTCTCCGACCTCGTCGTGCTCGACCTGACCCGGGCGCTGGCCGGGCCGCAGGCCGCGATGATGCTCGGCGACCTCGGTGCCCGCGTGATCAAGGTCGAGAGTGCCACCGGCGACGACACGCGCGCATGGGGTCCGCCGTGGGCGGGGGGCCCGACCGGCGGTGGCGCCGCCGACGAGGGCCCGCACGACTCGACGTACTTCATGTCGGCCAACCGCAACAAGGAGTCGCTGGTCCTCGACCTCAAGGACCCGGCCGACACCCAGGTCCTGGCCGCGCTGGTGCGCCGCTCCGACGTGCTGCTGGAGAACTTCCGGAGCGGGGTCCTCGACCGGCTCGGCTTCCCGGTGGCGCGACTGCACGAGCTCAACCCGCGACTGGTGATCGGCAAGATCACCGGCTTCGGCCACGACGGTCCCGAGGCCGACCGGGCCGGCTACGACCAGATCGCCCAGGGCGAGGGCGGCCTGATGTCGGTCACGGGGACCGAGCAGCCGACCAAGGTCGGCGTACCCATCGCCGACCTGCTGGCCGGCATGAACCTCGCCTACGGCGTGGTGGCCGCGCTGCACGAGCGCCACGCGACGGGCGTCGGGCGGGTCGTCCGCACGTCGCTCCTGGCCGGCGTCGTCGGCGTGCACGCCTTCCAGGGCACGCGC
>JBAUWD010000489.1:0-3504 GCA_049583575.1 Nocardioides sp. | reverse complement strand
GGTGAGCAGGTCGCGCCCGCTCCGGAACGCGTCCGGCGGGGCGGTCATCGGCTCCACCGCGATCGCGCACCGCGCCCGGGCCGACCCGTCGTCGGCGCTGAACACCATCAGCCACCGGTGGTGACGGTCGACCCACAGCGCGACCCCACGGCCGGTCGCAGGGTCGCGCACCTGGGCGACCGCCACGTCGTCGTCGCCCCGCGCAAGGTCTCCGAACGCATGGTCGAGGACCAGATCGCGCACCGGGCGCGCCATCCGGAAGTCGTACGGCGTGCCCGCGACCGTCTCCTCGCCGACCGGAAGTCGCCGCTCGTCGGAGAGCAGCCGGAGGGAGGCCGGCAGCGTGAGCTCCCAGGTGTCCACCGACCCCGGACCCGCGCTGAGATAGGGGTGGGCACCCGATGCGTACGGCGCCGGGCGGTCGGCGAGGTTGGTCGCGGTCTGGGTGACCGTGAGCCCGTCCGCGGAGAGGTCGTAGAGCACGTGCAGGTCGAGCGTCCAGGGGTATCCGGTCTGCGCCATCAGCCGGTAGCCGAGGGAGACCGACGTCGACGTGTGCTCCTCGGGCGTCCACGCCGCCCAGCGGGCCAGCCCGTGGGAGGCGTTGTGTCGCTCGGGCTCGGTCAGGCCGAGCTGCAGGTCGCGGCCGTCGAACGAGTAGGCGCCGTCGCCGATGCGGTTGGGCCACGGCACGAGCAGCTGACCGCGGGCGCCGCGTGACATCCCGTCCTCGGGGAAGCCGTCGACCAGCGCGTGGTCGTCGTGCTCGAGGAGGCGCAGCGCCGCACCGCTCTCGGTGACCACGGCGCGGTACCCGGCGGCCGAAACCTCGAACTGGTCTCCAGACGGCGCCACCATGGTCGCGAGACTAGTCGGCCGGCCCGCGCCGGCCCACGTGGCCCGCAGGTCGGTCGCCGAGCGACCCCACGCGGCCGTCCACCAGGAGGTCGGCGCGCTCGCGGGTGAGCTCGCGTGCGAAGAGCTGCTGCTCGTCGATCGCCCACTGCCGCCAGTTCTCCGCCACCCCGACACCTCCGCGCTCGAGCCCGCGCTCCTGGCGCAGGTCGTAGGGCACCTCGACCCAGACCAGCACGGTGGCGAGGTGGGCGTGGGCGCGCGCCCCCGAGCCGACCCCCTCGAGCACGAGCATCGGTGCGGTCGGGACCACGACGGTCTCGGCCCAGGCGTTCCCCGGCCAGTCCCAGCGCCGGTAGGAGCCCGGCCGGCCCTGCGCCAGCGGCGGCAGCAGGGTGTCGAGCTGCTCGGCGATCCGGGGCAGGCCCTCCCACCCCTCGAAGAGGTCGTCCATGTGGATGACCGGGGCGCCGGAGAGCGACGCGATCTCCTCCCCGAGCGTGGTCTTGCCGGAGCCGGCCGGGCCGTCGACACAGATCAGCCGGCCGCTGCCGAGTGTCGCCGGCCGCGAGCGCGCCAGTGCGAGGGTCTGCTCGGCGTTGCTCACCATGCGGTGCCGCAGCCGCGGTACGTCGGCACCTGGTCGACGAACGAGTCCCCGGCCAGCAGCCGGACGCTGTCGGTGTGCTCGAACAGCTCGCCCGACTTGGCGTGCCGGAACCACACGAGGTCGCCGACTCGGAGCAGCGCAGCCGGATGACCGGTCAACGGCGTCTGCACCTCGCCGGCACCCTCCAGCCCGGTCAGGTGGAGGCCCGGCGGTGCCCAGGGTGTCGGTGCGCGGTCCGCGCCCACCGCACCCGAGGCGACGAACCCGCCGCCGTGCACCGTGGCGATGGTGGGGGAGGGACGCCGCGTGACCGGCAGGCCGTAGAAGGCCGCCGGACGTGGTGTGAACGACTGGTAGTGGTCGAAGAGGCCGGGCACGAGCAGCCCCGAGCCGGCCGCGATCTCGGTGACGGTCGCGTCGGCGGCGGTGGCCTGGACCGACCCCGACCCGCCGCCGTTCCAGAACTCGAGGTCGACCAGCTCGGCCAGCCGGCGAGCGATCACCTGCCGGCGCTCCGCGAGCTGGGCCATCGACGCCGCCTTGAGCCGTCGTACGACGAGCGACCTGGCGCGCTGCGACGGCACGTCGTCGGGTACGCCGGCGACCTGGCCCTCGTAGGTCATCACCCCCACCAGCGCGAAGCCCGGTCGGTCGCAGATGTGGCGGGCCAGCTCGACGACGTCCTCGACGTCGTACAGCGGCGAGCGCTTCGGCCCGACGTGCTGGCCACCGAGCCGCAGGCCGGCGTCCACGTCGATGGCCACGCGGATCGGGACGGCGTGGGACGAGCGCACCGAGTCGACCACGTCGAGCTGGGCGATGTCGTCGACCATGAGCGTGACGTGAGACGCGGTCGAGGGCGAGACCACCAGCTCGGCCAGCGCCGCCCGGTCGACGGTCGGGTAGGCGATGACGACGTCGTCCGAGACGCCGTGCGCCTCGAGCCAGAGTGCCTCGCGCAGGGTGTACCCGAGCACGCCGGAGAACCCGGGTGCGGCGAGCGCCCGGCCGATCAGCGCCGGCACCCGAAGGGACTTGGAGGCGACGCGGATCGGCTTCCCACCGGCCCGGCGGGCCAGGTCGGCGGCGTTCGCGTCGAAGGCGTCCAGATCGACGACCATCAGCGGGGTCGCCGGCGGCGTGTCGAGGGCGGCAACGGCACCGGACAGGCGCGACCACAGCCGGTTCCGGGCGACGTGGGTGTCGCCCGGAGGGTGCTCGCGCATCAGGAGATGCCGCGCTTCTTCAGGATCGCCTGGATCTCGGCCATCTCGTCGTCGATCAGCGGGTCGGGCGTGGAGGTGCGGGCCACGGCCCTGGGGGACGGCTCCGCACCGGTGCGGCGCTCGCGCCGAGACGGCTTCGCGGGAGAGACCCGGCGCGAGACGAGGTTGGCCCCGCCGATCATCACGAAGGCGATGAAGAAGACCACCATGCCGAGCCACACGGCCGGGCTGAAGACCAGGCGCGTCAGCCAGTGCGCGATGGAGTCGCTGATCTCGCCGAACACCTGCAGCAGCCCGGTCATCCAGGCGGCCAGGGGCAGGAGGGTGAGGCCGGCCCCGCGGACGGCCGCCGTGATCCCGCGGTTGCGCAGGGCCCACCACGTGTAGATGCCACCGAGCACCGTCAGCGACAGCGCCAGTGCTCCCCAGGAGACGTCGTTCACGACTCCAGGGTAGGCCGTGCCACCGAAGACGGCGTCGCACGGCGTGGCAGGATCCGCCACGTGCCCGAGGACCAGCCAGATCCGGACGCCGGACGCCGCATCCCGGACCCGGGCTTCGCCGGTGACGACGGGGCTCCGGACGCACGGCTCACGGCCGCGCTGGCGGCGTACCACGACGAGCCCGGGCGGCACCTGGAGGTGTTCTGGGCGCTGCAGCATGCCCGGCTGCTGGTGCCCGTCGTGGCGGTGCCCGGCGAGGTCGAGCCCGGCGAGAGCGGCCTCGCCCACGACAAGACCACTGACATGGCGACCGCTCTGCTGGTCGGCCGGGACGGGCGGCGGGCGCTGCTCGCGTTCACCGGTCTCGAGA
>JBAUWD010000488.1:0-2022 GCA_049583575.1 Nocardioides sp. | reverse complement strand
CCCCTGGGGCGGGCTGCAGGAGATCGAGCACCGACCGCGCCGAGGCTGGTGGCGCGACGGGCTGCTCGCGGTCCGCCCCCACTACGTCCAGCGGGTGCTCGAGGACCTCGACGCGGCCGGGCGGCGTACGGCACGGATCAACCGGCGGCTCCACCAAGCGCCGCTCGCCGTACCGCTGGGCCTCGCCACGCGCGTGTCCGGCGCCGATCCCGATCTGACCAGCGCGCTGCTGGCGCTCTCCGACGGCCGGACGCCGGTCGTGGAGACCGTGCTGGACCTCGCGGAGGAGCCCGTCGCGGAGGAGCCCGTCGAGGAGGAGCCTGCCGTCACGGTCGCCGAGATCCTGGCGGCGCACGGCGTGGGCACCCCGGACGACGCACCGACACCCTGGCGCCTGCCTGACCCGCGGCCGGCGCTGGCCCGCCTGATCGGTCACCTCGCGGAGCGGTTCGACCGATCGCCGACGGACGTCGACGAGCTCGACCGGGACGACCTCGAAGCGGACCCGGAGCTGGTCGCCAGCCAGACCCCCGAGCCGATCCGCGAGACCGCGGTGCCGGCTCGTGCCGAGCTGCAGCACGACGTGCCTGCGGAGCTGGACCGCCCGGACGACGAGACCCGGGCCTGGGACACGCTCCACGGCGTGGTCGACCTCGAGCAGGTGCCCCTCCTGATCGACAGCTACGGTCCGCAGGCGGCCGCGGAGCCCGTGATCGGGCCGCAGTTCGCCGCGGCCCGCGCCCACCTCGGCCTCGGGGTCGACCAGCTCGCCGACCGGACCCGGATCCGGCCGCACGTCATCGAGGCGATCGAGGTGGACGACTTCAGCGCCTGCGGCGGCGACTTCTACGCGCGCGGGCACCTGCGCACGCTGGCCCGCGTGCTCGGAGTCGACGTCGTCCCGCTCCTGGAGACGTACGACGCGCGGTACGCCGACGCGCCCATCGACCCGCGTCGCGTGTTCGAGGCGGAGCTCGCCGGCGCCGGCTCGATCCGCAGCACCCGGGGCGGCCCCAACTGGTCGGTCCTGGTCGCGGCCGTGATGGCACTGATCCTCTGCTGGTCCATCGCCCGGCTGGTGACGGCAGGTCCGGGGCACGTGCCCGACCGCGCCATCCTGAGCGGCTCGGGAGGGCCCAACCACTCGGCCAAGGGTCCGAAGGCCCAGCCGGTCGCGGTGCAGCTCACGGCGGCCGGTGGGGGAGCGCACGTGGTGGTGCGCAACGGCGAGGGCAGGGTCGCGTACTCCGGCGACCTGGCCTACGGGCAGACGCACACCGTCCAGGTGGCGCCGCCCGTACGGATCCGGTCGACCGACGGGTCGGTGACGGTACGGGTGGCAGGGCAGAACCGCGGGCGCATGGGGCCCGCGGGTCGGCCGGTGTCCGCGTCGTACGTCCCGCAGCGGTGACGGCGCCCACCCCCGCCACGAATCCGGCCGCGCGGGGTCCGACCGGCATACTCGACGGCGATGACCACCACGAACCATGACGCCTCCGTCGCCCTCGTCACCCTGGGCTGCGCCCGCAACGACGTCGACTCCGAGGAGCTGGCCGGCCGGCTCGCCGCCGAGGGGTTCCGGCTCGTCGACGACCCAGCGGACGCCGAGACGGTCCTGGTGAACACCTGCGGCTTCGTCGAGGCCGCCAAGAAGGACTCCGTCGACACCCTGCTCGCCGCGGCCGACCTCAAGCACGACGGTCGGACCCGCGCCGTGGTCGCGGTGGGCTGTCTGGCCGAGCGCTACGGCAAGGAGCTCGCCGACTCGCTGCCCGAGGCCGATGCGGTGCTGGGCTTCGACGACTACCCCGACATCGCGGCCCGGTTGCGGTCGATCCTGGCGGGCGAGGTGCTGCACGCCCACACGCCGGCCGACCGGCGCAGGCTGCTGCCCATCACGCCGGCCGACCGCGACGCCTCTGCCGTGTCGGTGCCGGGTCACGGGGTCTCCCTTCGGGATGGGTCGTCCGTCGCCTCCTCAGGACAGGCGACGGGCTCGACCGACGACGGGACCTTGCGCGG
>JBAUWD010000487.1:0-3918 GCA_049583575.1 Nocardioides sp. | reverse complement strand
GGCCGGTGCCTCCTGGGCCGGTGCCTCCTGGGCCGGTGCCTCCTGGGGTGCTGCCTCCTGCGCCGGCTCCTCCTTGGCCGGCGCTTCCCCGGCGGGCGCCGCCGCCGCGGGTGCCCCCTCGCCCGAGCCGATCACGGCCAGCTCGGTCCCGACCTCGACGGTCTCGTCCTCGTTGACCTTGATCTCCTGCAGCCTGCCGGCGACCGGGGAGGGGATCTCCGTGTCGACCTTGTCGGTGGAGACCTCGAGCAGGGGCTCGTCCGCGGCCACCTCGTCGCCGACCTGCTTGAGCCAGCGGGTGACGGTGCCCTCGGTCACGGACTCGCCGAGCTCGGGCAGCCGGACCACGGTGCTCTCGCCGCCACTCGAGGCCGGACCCGGGGTGTCCGACCCCTCGGCCGCTGCAGACGGGGCCTCGGGCTCCGACTGCCTCTCCTCGGGCTCGGCCGGTTCGGGCTCGGCCTGCTCGGGCTCGGCCTGCTGCTCCACCGGGGCCGGCTGCTCCGGCTCCTCCGCGGCCTGGGCCTGCCCGCCGGCACCGGCCTCCGAGCCGCCGTCGCCGGCCGTGTCGGGGGCCTCGTCGGCCCCTCCGATCACCGCGAGCGTCGCGCCGATCTCGACGGTGTCGTCCTCCTGTGCCTTGATCTCGAGCAGCGTGCCGGCGATGGGCGAGGGGATCTCCGTGTCGACCTTGTCGGTGGAGACCTCCAGCAGTGGCTCGTCGACGGCCACGTCGTCGCCGACCTGCTTGAGCCAGCGCGTGACCGTGCCCTCAGTGACGGATTCGCCGAGTTCGGGGAGGTTGACTTCGGTGGCCATGTGGGTCTCGATCTTCCTGTGGTCGGGGGTGGTGGTCGGGTCAGGCGTGGGCGTGCAGCGGTTTGCCGGCCAGGGCCAGGTGCGCCTCGCCGAGTGCTTCGTTCTGGGTGGGATGGGCGTGCACGAGGGGCGCGACGTCCTCGGCGTACGCCTCCCAGTTGTAGATGAGCTGGGCCTCGCCGATCAGCTCGCCCACCCGGTCGCCGACCATGTGCACGCCGACCACCGGCCCGTCGGTACGGCGGACGAGCTTGACGAAGCCCTGGGTCATCAGGATCTGGCTCTTGCCGTTGCCGCCGAGGTCGTAGGTCACGGTCTCGACCGCGTCGTCGCCGTACGTCGCGCGCGCAGCGGCCTCGTCGAGGCCGACCGAGGCGACCTCCGGGTGGCTGTAGGTGACGCGGGGGATGCCCGCCTCGTCGATCGGCCGGGGGTCGAGACCGGCGATGTCCTCGGCCACGAAGATGCCCTGCTGGAAGCCGCGGTGCGCCAGCTGCAGGCCGGGCACGATGTCACCCACCGCGTAGACGCCGTCGACGTTGGTCCGGCAGCGTTCGTCGGCGAGCACGAAGCCGCGCTCCATCGCGACCCCCTGCTCGTCGTACCCGAGCCCCTCGGTCGCCGGCCCGCGGCCCACGGCGACGAGGAGCAGCTCGGCCTCGAGCACGTCGCCGCCCTCGACCGTCAACGCGACACCCTCGTCGGTCACCTTGAGGCTCTGGAACGGCGCGCCGGTGCGGATCGCGATCCTGCGCTTGCGGAAGGCCCGCTCCAGCGCCTGGGACGATGCCTCGTCCTCCGCCGCGACCAGCCTCGGCAGCGCCTCGACGATGGTGACCTGGGCGCCGAAGCTGGCCCAGACGCTCGCGAACTCGCAGCCGATCACGCCGCCGCCGAGCACGATCACCGACGACGGCACCCGGTCGAGCCGCAACGCGTGCTCGGAGGTCACCACCCGCTCACCGTCGACGTGGATGCCCGGGAGGGAGCGGCTGTAGGAGCCGGACGCGAGCACGACGTGCCTCCCGGCGTACGTCCGCTCGTCGGTCGAGCCTGTGGGAGCCACCGTGACCTGGCGCGGCCCGGTGAACCGTCCCTCACCCTCGATGACGGTGATGCCGCGGCCCTTGATCAGGCCGGTGAGGCCCTTGAAGAGCCGGGAGACGACCTTCTCCTGGTAGGCGTTCACGCCGCTCATCGAGACACCCTCGAGCGTCGCGGTGATGCCGAAGCGCTCGGACTCGCGGGTCTGGTCGGCGATCTCGGCCGCGTGGAGCAGCGCCTTCGTCGGGATGCAGCCGACGTGGAGGCAGGTGCCACCGAGCTTGCCCTTCTCGACGAGCCCGACCGTCAGGCCGAGCTGGGCCGCGCGCAGTGCGCAGGCGTACCCGCCTGATCCGGCTCCGAGAATGAGTACGTCGAACTCTCCGTCGCTCACTTTCCCATCCTTGCACTCTTTGCGCGGGGAGCCGCAACGTGCACCCGTTGCTCCCACCCGGTTGGCACAATGGCGGGGTGAACCTGTTCGGGCGAGCTCGACGGGGGGTGCGCTTCAAGCGCCCTTCCGGTGACACCGCGCGCACCGGGTCGACCCGCGTGCGCGCCTCCACCGACGACGACGAGGCGCATCTGGTGGACTTCATCGAGACCCGCGAGGGCGTGGAGGGCTGGGTCGAGCCGCGTACCGCGGTCAGCGACGTGACGCTCCTGCTGGTGGCCTGGGACGGCGAGTTCACCCGGAGGCGAGTGCCGTCCGCCGACTGGGCCTACAAGTTCTGCCAGCGTCGCGGAGTGAAGGCCTACGAGGCCGGTGTCGTGGGCATCCCGCAGCGGATGCGGGAGTACATCAGCCGGCAGAAGAAGCGGCGCTGAGGGAGCGGGCGTAGTCGACCAGGGTGGTCACGGCGAAGCCCGTGCCTCCGAGCGGGAGGTGGCCGTTGGTGCTGCCCGGGTTGAAGCCCGGCCCGGCGATGTCGAGATGGGCCCAGGGCAGGTCCCCGGTGAACTCGCGCAGGAACGCTGCGGCCAACAGCCCACCGCCCCAGCGGGTCCAGTCGTGCTGCGCGAGGTCGGCGACCTTGCTGCCGCGGACGCGCTCGACGATGTCGGGCGGGATCGGCATCGGCCAGTGCTTCTCACCGGACTGGCGGCCGGCCTCGACCAGCGACGCGACGATCTCCTCGTCGCCGAACGCCGCCCCCACCTTGGTGCCCAGCGCCATCACCATGTGTCCGGTCAGGGTCGCGACGTCCACGATCACGTCGGGCTTCTCCTCGACGGCGCGCCCGAGCCCGTCCGCGAGCACGAGTCGCCCCTCGGCGTCGGTGTTGAGCACCTCGACCGTGGTGCCGTCGTACATCGTGAGCACGTCGCCGGGCCGCATCGAGCTCCCGGACACCATGTTCTCGGCGAGGCAGGCGTACGTCGTGACCCGGACCGGCAGCCCGAGCGCGGCGATCGCCAGCGTGGCCTGGCTGACCGCGGCGGCGCCGGCCATGTCGCACTTCATGGTCTCCATGCCGCTGCCGGGCTTGATCGTCAGGCCGCCGGAGTCGAAGGTGATGCCCTTGCCGACGAGGGCGACGTGGGCGACCGGATCGGCGGGGGAGTAGCGCAGCTCCACCAGGCGCGGCGGCGCGCTGGAGCCACCACCCACTCCGAGCAGACCGCCGCACCCGAGGTCGGCCAGCCTCGCGTCGTCCAGCACCTCGGTCTTGACCCTGGTGCCCTTCGCCGCCTTCACGATCTCGTCGGCGAGCAGCGGCGGGGTGAGGTCGCCGGCGGGCGTGTTGACCCAGTCGCGCGTGGCGTTCACGGCGGCGGCGACGACCTGGCCGTCCTGGAAGGCGGACGTCGCCTCCTGGCGGCGTGCGACGGGGCTGAGCACGGTCACGGTGCCGGCCCTCTTGTCGGCCGACTTCGACTGGTAGCGACCGAAGGAGTAGCCGCCGAGGAGATAGCCCTCGATCACGTTGCGGACCAGCGCCGGGTCCCCGGCCGGCAGCGCCAGCGCCACGGACGCGGCGTTGCTGGTCGAGCGTGCGGCGACCCCGGCCGCGCGTCGTACGGCGAGCAGGGTGGCCGCGCGGTCCTCGGCGG
>JBAUWD010000486.1:0-1650 GCA_049583575.1 Nocardioides sp. | reverse complement strand
ACGAGGCCGTGGCGGCCGTCGATGCCGCAATCTCCGCCGGTGCTTCCGAGGGCCTCGACTTCGTGCTGAACGCCCGCACCGACGCGTTCCTGCTGGCCGGCGACCGCGACCCCGCCGAGAGCCTCGCCGACGCGATCGAGCGCGGCCGGGCGTTCCTCGACGCCGGGGCCCCCGTCGTGTTCGTGCCCGGCCGGCTGGTCGAGGAGCAGGTGGCGAGCCTGGCGGAGGCCTTCGGGCCACAACGGCTGAGCTTGCTCCCGGCGGCCGCCGCTCCGTCGCTGGCCCGGTTGGAGGAGCTGGGGGTGGCTCGGGTGAGCTTCGGACCCTTCCCTCAGCGGGTGGCCCTGACCGCGCTGCAGGAGATGGTCGAGGGCGTGGTCCGGGGTGAGGGCATCCCCGAGGGCACGCGCCCGCTCACCTGATTCCCGTTGGCGCCGTCGTCCACCGGCTGGTTGGCTGAGCGCGTGGACGACGACCTGATGGAGCGCTTCCGGGCGGCCGCACGCGCCTGCGAGACCACGGTCTTCTGGCACGCGCCGAGGACGCCCGTCGAGGTGCTCCGGGCGGTCGCCCAGGACGCCGAGGCCATGGACCTCACCGACTGGGACGTGTACGCCGAGCGCGGAGCGGTCGCCCGGGTCGAGGCCCAGGTCGCCGAGCTCCTGGGCAAGCCCGCGGCGGCGTTCTTCCCGAGCGGCATCATGGCCCAGCAGGCGGCCCTGCGCGTGTGGACCGACCGCAGCGGCTCCCGGCGCGTGGCGATCCCCGACCTGTCCCACCTCCTCACGCACGAGGACGACGGGCCTCGACGCCTCCACGGGTTCGAGTTCGAGCACCTCACGACCGGGCGGGCGACGGCGACGGCCGACGACCTGCGCCGGCTCTCACCCGGACTCGGTGCGGCCCTGGTCGAGCTGCCGCTGCGCGACGCCGGCTGCCTGCTCCCGTCGTGGGACGACCTCTCGGCGCTGTCGGAGGCCGCGCACGAGCTCGGCGTACCCCTGCATGCCGACGGTGCCCGCATCTGGGAGTCGCAGCCGTTCTACGACCGGCCGCTGCCCGAGCTCGCCGCGTTGTTCGACAGCGTCTACGTGTCGTTCTACAAGGGCCTCGAGGCCCTGGCCGGCGCCGCGCTCGCGGGGCCACCGGACGTCGTGGACGGGGCGCGCCGCTGGCGCAAGAGGATGGGCGGCACGCTCTTCCACCTCACGCCCCTCGCCGTCTCGGCGCTGGCCGGGCTGCGCGACCGGCTGCCGCGCATGGGTGACTACGCCGCCTGGGCGCGCCGGCTGGCCACCGAGCTGTCCGCGCGCGGGCTGCGTCCACATCCGTCGCCGCCGCACACCAACACGTTCCTGGTCCACGTGGAGGGGGAGGCCGACGCGATCGTCGAGCGGGTCATCGCGTTCATGGAGCGCGAGAAGCTCCAGCCGTGCGGCGTCTGGTCCGCCGCCGACGTGCCGGGGTACGCCGTCACCGAGGTCGCCGTGCACGACGCCGCGCTCGAGCACGACCCGGCCCGCGTGGCCGAGTGGCTGGTGGAGGTCACCGGCGCGTGACCGCTGACCGGGCGGTCGACGTCGAGGTCGCGCTCGCGGACCTGCAGGCGGTCGCCTCGCGGCTGAGGGCCACGGACGCACACCTGGGTGC
>JBAUWD010000485.1:0-4533 GCA_049583575.1 Nocardioides sp. | reverse complement strand
GCGACGGCCTCGGCGATCGGCGAGCCGCCGACGACGTACAGCCGCGGCGAGGGCAGCAGCGGCTCGAGGTAGATCTCCAAGGCGCCTCCCGACAGGCAGGGGTTGACGACGATGCTGGCACCCGGCGACTCGGGGAACGCGTCGTTGCCGTCCGGCAGGACGCGCAGCAGGAGGCTCTCGCCCGAGCTCAGCGCCTCGAGCGCCGCCGTACGGACCGAGCCGGTGGCGCACTGGCCGCCGACGAACCCCTCGATCGACCCGTCGGCCAGGATGATCGCCCGATCGCCCGGGCGCGCCGAGCTCGGCTCCTGCGCGCGCACCACGGTGGCCCGCACGAACGGGACGCGGGTGCGGGTCAGCTCGTCGACCCGCTCCGAGATCGTCGTCGTCATCGTTCCTCAGATCGGCGGCGTCGGCCGGCCCTGCATGGCGTCCCACACGCGCGAGGGGGTCAGCGGCATGTCGGCGTGCCGGACGCCGAACGGCTTGAGGGCGTCGATGACGGCGTTCACGATCGCCGGCGGCGAGCCGACCGTCGCCGACTCTCCGACGCCCTTGGCGCCGATCGGATGGTGCGGAGACGGGGTCACGGTGTGTCCGGTCTCCCAGTGCGGCACCTCGAGGGCGGTGGGGATGAGATAGTCCATGAGCGAGCCGGCGGTACAGTTGCCGTCCTCGTCGAACGAGATCATCTCCATGAGCGCCATCCCGACGCCGTCGGTCAGCCCGCCGTGCACCTGTCCCTCGATGATCATCGGGTTGATCCGGGTGCCGCAGTCGTCGACCGCCACGAACCGGCGTACCGACACCTCGGCCGTGCCGGGATCGACGTCGACCACGCAGATGTAGGCGCCGAACGGGTAGGTGAGGTTGGACGGGTTGTAGCAGATCTGCGCCTCCAGGCCGCCCTCGATGCCCTCGGGCAGGTCGCCCGCGCCGTGCGCGCGCATCGCGATGTCCTGGATGGTCACCGACCGGCTCGGGTCGCCCTTGACGGCGAACGAGCCCTTCTGCCACTCGAGGTCGGCGACCGAGACCTCGAGCATCCCCGAGGCGATGATCTGGGCCTTGTCGCGGACCTTGCGCGCCACCAGGGCGGTGGCCGCACCGGACACCGGCGTCGACCGGCTGCCGTAGGTGCCGAGCCCGAACGGCGTCTGGTCGGTGTCGCCGTTGACGACCTGGATGTCGGCAGGCGGGATGCCGATCTCCTCGGCGACGATCTGGGCGAACGTCGTCTCGTGGCCCTGGCCCTGGCTCATGCACGACAGCCGCACGACGGCCTTGCCGGTCGGGTGGACCCGGAGCTCGGCTCCGTCGGCCATGCCGAGACCGAGGATGTCCATGTCCTTGCGGGGTCCGGCACCGACGGCCTCGGTGAAGAACGAGACGCCGATGCCCATCAGCTCACCCTTGGCCCGCTTCTCCTCCTGCTCGCGACGCAGGTCGTCGTACCCGGCGAGCTCGAGCGCGAGGTCCAGCGCCCGCTCGTACTCGCCGGAGTCGTAGACCCATCCGGTCTTCGTCGTGTAGGGGAACTGGTCGGGCTGGATGAAGTTCCTGCGCCGCAGCTCGACCGGATCCATCTCCAGCTCGTGGGCCAGGCAGTCGACGATCCGCTCCACGAGGTAGACGGCCTCGGTGATCCGGAAGGAGCACGCGTAGGCCACCCCACCGGGCGCCTTGTTGGTGTAGACGGCCGTCATCGAGCAGTACGCCGCCTCCAGGTCGTAGCTGCCGGTGAAGACCCCGAAGAAGCCGGCGGGGTACTTGATGGGGGCGGCCGTGCCGTTGAACGCGCCGTGGTCGGCGAGCACGTGGGTGCGGACCGCCAGGATCTTGCCCTCGCGAGTGGCCGCGATCTCGCCGCGCATCACGTAGTCGCGGGCGAAGCCGGTGCTGACGAGGTTCTCCGAGCGGTCCTCCATCCACTTGACCGGCTTGCCGATCACCAGCGACGCCACGATCGCGCAGACGTAGCCGGGGTAGATCGGCACCTTGTTGCCGAAGCCGCCGCCGATGTCGGGGGAGATCACCCGGATCTTGTGCTCCGGCAGGCCGGAGACGAGTGCGTAGACCGTGCGGTGGGCGTGGGGCGCCTGACTGGTGGTCCAGAGGGTCAGCTGGCCGCCCACGCGCTCGTAGTCGGCCACGCAGCCGCAGGTCTCCATCGGCGCGGGGTGCACGCGCGGGTAGACGATGTCCTCGGTGACGACGACGTCGGCCTTCGCGAAGACCGCCTCGGTGGCGTCCTTGTCACCGGTCTCCCAGTCGAAGCAGTGGTTGTCGGTCTTGCCCTCGCGGTCGGTGCGGATCACCGGCGCGTCGGGCGCGAGCGCCTTGCGTACGTCGATCACCGGCGGCAGCACGTCGTACTCGACCTCGATCAGCTCCAGGGCGTCTCGCGCCGAGTAGCGGTCCTCGGCGACCACGAACGCGACCTCCTGACCCTGGAAGCGCACCTTGTCGGTGGCGAGCACGGCCTGGACGTCGTTGGACAGCGTCGGCATCCAGGCCAGGCCCTTCTCGGCGAGGTCGGCACCGGTGATCACGGCCTTGACCTTGGGATGGGCCTGCGCCGCGGAGACGTCGACGCTGACGATCGTGGCGTGCGCGACCGGCGACCGCAGGATCGCCAGGTGGAGCATGCCCGGCAGCTGGATGTCGTCGACGTACTTGCCCATGCCCCGGATGAAGCGCGGGTCCTCCTTGCGGAGCATCCGCCCGTGGCCAACCGGGTGCTGGTCGTTGTCGGCGTGCTCGAGGTCTTCGGCGGTGGCTGCGGCGCCCGCGGGCTCGGTGGTCGTCATGACTCGCTCCCCGTGGCCGCGGCGGCGCGCTCGTGTTCGGCGGCCCACTGCACGGAGCGCACGATGGTGGTGTAGCCGGTGCACCGGCAGATCTGGCCGGAGATGGCCTGCCGGATCGTGTCCTCGGAGGGATCCGGGTCGCGGTCGAGCAGGGCGCGGGCGGTCATCAGCATGCCCGGCGTGCAGAAGCCGCACTGCAGCCCGTGGCAGCGCATGAAGCCCTCCTGCACGGGATCGAGGACGCCGTCCTGCTCGAGGCCCTCGACGGTGCGGACCTCGCGGCCACCGGCCATCGCGGCGAGGACGGTGCAGCTCTTCACCGGCTCGCCGTCGAGCCAGGTCACGCAGGTGCCGCAGTTGCTCGTGTCACAGCCCCAGTGGGTGCCGGTCAGGCCGAGCTCGTCGCGCAGGAAGTGGACGAGGAGCATCCGCCCCTCGATCTCGCGCGTCACGCTCTCGCCGTTGACGGTCATGGTCACCTGCATGTCAGCCGTCCCTTCGCTGGTCACCCGCGCGGTCTCCCGCCTCGCCTGCCTGGATGCGCTCGACCGACGTGCGCAGGGTGCGCAGAGTGAGCTCGTCGGCCAGGTGCCGCTTGTACTCGGCCGTGCCGCGGTTGTCGGTCGCCGGCGTGCAGCTCTGCGCCGCGATCGCCCCCGCGCGCGCGAACAGCTCGTCCGAGGGGGGCTGTCCCCGCAGCGCCTCGGAGATCGCCGGGATGCCGGTCGTGTTGGGACCGACGGCCGCGAGTCCGACGCGGGCATCGGCGATGTTCGGCCCGTCCATCCAGACGGCGGCGCCGACCGAGGTGACCGCCCAGTCACCGGCCCGGCGTTCGACCTTGGCGTAGGCGCTCGAACCGTTGGGCCGGACCGGGATGCGGATCTCGGTGAGGATCTCGTCGTGCTCCACGGCGGTCTCGTAGGGCCCCCGGTGGAACTCCTCCATGGTCACGACGCGCTCGCCGGCGGAGCCGCGGATGACGCAGCCGGCGTCGAGCGCCGTACACACGGCGGTGAGGTCCTCCGACGGGTCGGCCTGGCACAGCGAGCCGCCGATCGTGCCGCGGTTGCGGACGACGGGGTCGGCGATGACCTGCTCGGCGTCGGCGAAGATCGGGAAGAGCGCGGCCAGCTCCGGCGACTCGAGCAGCTCGCGATGCCGGGTCATGGACCCGATCCGGACCTCGTCGGTGCCGACGCGCACGTAGCCGAGCTCGTCGTGCAGGTCGTTGATGTCGATGACGTACTCGAGGTTGGCCAACCGCAGCTTCATCATCGGCAGCAGGCTGTGGCCGCCCGCGATCAGCCGGGCCTCCGGACCCAGCCGTTCGAGCAGTCCGATGGCGTCCTCGACGCTCGTGGCGCGTTCGTACTCGAACGGGGCGGGGACCTGCATGGGCGACCTCCTGGGACCCGGGTGACCGTGGTCTCCCGACTCTGGTCCGGCCCCGGGTCGTCGTCAACGAGCGGTTAAGCGTTCTGTTGATTGGCTCGGTGAGCGGTCAGAGCAGGGGCGCGAGCATCGCCGCCATGGCTCCGGCCATGACGACGTCGCAGGTCGCGTCGAGGCGCGCGACACCTCCGGGTGAGCGGCGGGCGACGATCGGGAGACGTACCGCGACGACCAGGGCGAGCGCCCCGAGGAGTACGACGACGAGGGGTGCCTCGGACGCCCCGGCCAGCGACATCGCCGCCATCCCGCCAGCACGGCTGTGCGGCGC
>JBAUWD010000484.1:0-1576 GCA_049583575.1 Nocardioides sp. | reverse complement strand
CCTCAACCACCGATCACGGCCGCCCCACGCCTCCTCAACCACCGAATCACGGCCGCCCCACGCCTCCTCAACCACCCAACCCACACCGCCACCCCGCCCGCCGGGAGACCGACGGTGGTTTCGAGACGGCGCTGGCGCGCCTCCTCAACCACCGAATCACGGCCGCCCCACGCCTCCTCAACCACCGAATCACGGCCGCCCCACGCCTCCTCAACCACCGATCACGGCCACCGGTCAGCAGAAGCGCGGGAGGTGGTGGGCGATCTGTTTGCGCCACCAGGGCCAGTCGTGGGAGACGTCGTGTCCCCAGACGTCGAGGTCGTGGGAGATCTCCTTCTCGGCCAGCAGGTGGCCCATGCGGCGAGCGCTGGGCAGCGAGCCCGTGGGGTGGGTCTCCCAGGCGCCCTCTCCCACGGTGAGGACGACGTGCAGCCGCGATCGCAGCCAGTCCAGGTGGTCGCCGTGCAGGTGCGGCACGTAGTCGGTCGGGTTGGTGAAGTACGCCGCGTCGCCGCGCTCGCCCCAACCGTGCCAGGTGGACGGGTCGTAGTTGCCCGACTGGCAGATCGCCACCGGGAACAGGTCCGCCCGGGTCAGTGCGATCTGGAGGGCGTGGTAGGCGCCCATCGAGCAGCCGGTGACGATCGCGTCGGCCGCGCCCGGGCTGTCGTCGGCGACGTACGACGCGACCTGGCCGGTGATCCAGGCCTGGTAGGCCTGGTGCCGCCGCGCCCGCTCCTCGACGGTCAGCCCGCGGTCGGACCAGCTGGCGTGGTCGAAGGAGTCGACGCAGTACAGCTTGACCCGCCCGCCGTCGATCAGGTGCGAGACCGCCCCGACCATGCCGTTGTTCTCGTAGTCCCACGCGCGGCCCTGCTCGCTGGGGAAGACCAGCACGGGCCGACCGTAGTGGCCGTAGCGGATCACCGTGCCGGGGCGGTCGAGGCCCGGCGCCTCGAGCTCCACCTGGTGCCGCTCCGTCATGCCCAGACCCTGGTCAGCAGCTCGGTGAGATGCGGGTCGAGGGTGTCGCGCCAGCAGGTCCAGGTGTGGCCGTCGCGCACCTCGCCCCAGCGGGTCTCGACTCCGACGTCGGCGAGCCGGTCGCGCATCGCCAGGTTGTTGGCGTAGTTCTCCTCCGCGGTGCCGCAGGTGAGCGTCATCGGAGGTGCCCCCGGAGCGGCTCGCGTCGCGGCATGCAGGGTCGCCACGAAGCCCGTCACCTGCGGCCAGAACTCGAAGCCCGACTCCTGCGGGTCGAGGTCGTGGGTGAAGTACGAGCCGCTCTGCAGGAACAGCCCGGCGAAGAGGCCGGGGCTGGTCCACGCCGCGTGCAGGGCGGCCAGGGCGCCGAGGCTCTGGCCCATCAGGACCGGCCGCCGGTCGGTCGGGACCGCCTCGCGGAGGGCCGGGACCAGACGCGTGGTCAGGGCCCGGGTGTACGCGGGGTTGGCGGCGTACCGCTTGTTGCGGGCGCCCGCGCTCACCAGGGCGACCCGCATCCGCGGCAGCCGGTGCGCCGCGACGAGCGCCCCGACGTAAGTCGTCAGCGCGCCGTACTCGTCCATCTCCGGGC
>JBAUWD010000483.1:0-6466 GCA_049583575.1 Nocardioides sp. | reverse complement strand
GCTGGACGGAGCCGCACCCTCCGAGCCGTGACCGGAGCACCCGACCGCGAGCGCGCCGACACCCGTCAGCAGGACCGCTCGGCGCGACGCCCTCACGGGGCCAGCGTAGGTCGCCGGGTTGTGCCTCGGCTGTGCGTCACCCGCCGGGCTCGGCGAGCGGTCCGGGTCAGCTCACCTCAGCCTGTACGACGCGGTCTCGCTGACCGACCCACCCGAGGCGAACGCCGACCCGGTGATGGTCATCGTCCCGGCCGAGGCGGACGACAGCGGGACCCGGTAGTCCAGAGCGTTGGTGGAGGACCCGGGCGGGACGCTGCCCCCGAAGACGAACGTGTAGATCCAGGCGGAGCCGAAGTGGTTGGCGCCCGAGTAGCTCCATCCCGTGCCCGAGACCTGCGTCGGCGCGTCCCCCGACACCCGGTTGTCCGGATAGCTCACGGTGAGGGTCAGGGTGGTGACGGTGGGGGAGGTCGCAGCCCATCTGTTCTGCACCTGGACCTGCGACTCCAAGGTGGTGGGGTCACCGGCGACGTAGTCCGCGCCGAAGAGGTTCAAGGTGTCGAAGCTGAGGGTGGGACTCGAGGTCGTGGAGACCGCGAGGGCAGGCGCGGCGGTCGCGACGGCCACGGCGGGCGTCGTCCACACCGCGGTGCGCACGACCATGCGCCGGCTGGGGTGTCGAGGCATCTTCTGAGGTCCGTCCGTCCATCCGCGTGCGTAGCCGGGGGAGTCCCAGAGCCTCGCCCCTGAGTTCGATGGTAGGCACTCCCGGGCCGTCGTGTGGTGGATTCCCCCGACCTCGGTGTGTGACCGACCTCGCTGCGCAGGCTCAGTGCGCCTGGAGAGCCGCCGTACGACGAGAGGCCTCGGCCACCTCGGCCGCCTTCAGCGCGGACTCGTCGAGCCTGCCGTGTTCGGCCCACCACTGCTGACCGGCCTCGGGCAGCGTGTGGATCGGGTCGTAGTACTCGTAGGTGCGAGTGAGGGCCTCGGGATCGCTGGACTCGATCGAGGTGCGGTAGTTCTTGGTCCAGTAGCTGATGCCGCGCTCGGTGTCGTACGACGCGAGCTGGTGGACCCAGCGCTTGCCCACGAACGGCACGTCGCAGACGATGCGCGGCGTCGCGAAGCCGGGCAGGTAGCCCATGATCGCGTGCTGAAGCCGCTGTGCGTCGGCCACCGAGATCCGCCAGTGCTCCGAGAAGGGGATCATGTCGCACATGTAGAAGTAGTAGGGCATGATCTGCGCGCCGTCGAGGAGGGCGAAGCAGAGGTCGAGCAGCGCGTGCGGGTCGGCGTTGACGCCGTTGAGGATCACGCCCTGGTTGCGGACGTCGCGGATACCCGTGTCGAGCATCGTGCGCGCCGCCTCAGCGACGAGCGGGGTCACGGAGTTGGCGTGGTTGACGTGCGTGTGGATCGCGATCGACACGCCGCGCTGGCGGGAGAGCGTGCCGATCCGGGTCATCCCCTCGACGACCTCCGGCTGCAGCCAGTGCTGCGGGAGCCCCATCAGCGCCTTGGTCGCGAGCCGGATGTCGCGGACGTTCTCGATCTCGAGCAGCGAGGTCAGGAACGACTCCAGGCGCGGCCACGGCATGTTGGCCACGTCACCGCCGGAGACGACGACGTCGCGCACGCCGGGGTTGTTGCGCAGGTAGTCGAGCATGTCGCCGAGGCGGTCGTTGGGCTTGCCGACGAACTTGAGCTTGTCGATGACCGCGGTGGAGTTGCCCACGAGGTCCATGCGGGTGCAGTGGCCGCAGTACTGCGGGCAGGTGGGGAGCAGCTCGGCGAGCACCTTGGTCGGGTAGCGGTGCGTCAGGCCCTCGGTGGCCCACATGTCGTGCTCGTGCAGCGAGTCGCGCGTGGCATGGGGGTGGGAGGACCAGTCGGTCCGCCGGTCGCTGAAGACCGGCAGCATGTAGCGGCGCACCGGATCGGCGTAGATCGCGTCGGTGAGCGAGCCGGCGCCGAGCGGCTCCTCGTGCCGGGCGATGGTGTTCATCATCTGTGGCGGCACGAGCATCGACATCGTCGCCCGCTCCGCCTGGTCGCGCTCGAGGTCGGCGTAGAAGCGCTCGTCGACGAGATCCCCCATCAGCTCGCGCAGCTGCTTGAGGTTCTTCACGCAGTGGGCGCGCTGCCACTGGGCGGACGCCCAGTCGGCGGCGGTGACGTCCTTCCAGCCGGGGAAGCGGGTCCAGTCCGGCTCCACGAGCTCGGTACGGCGATAGGGATACGGCTGACCGGTCCCCAGACCGATCGAGGTCTCGATGCTCATGGGCTGTCTCCTGCGGTGCGGATGGCCCGGGTCCGGGCAGGTCGGCGCGCCGGTTGTGCCGTCCGGCGCCGTCATGTCAGAGTAGGCGGAGAACATACGGCTAGTCCAATGCAACGCCGTAGATTCTCTCGTCTATTCGCGATTCTTACGGAGGATACCCCAGAATGTCGGCGCTCAGCACCGATCCCGAGGCCCGCGCCGCCGGTGACCCCACGGGTCTGCACCGGGTCCTCGACGACGCCGTGGTGCTGCCCCAGGCGGCGCAGCGCCTGGACACGCGCCGCGAGCTGTGGCCCGACGAGGTGCGGATCCGCGTCGAGACGCTCAACCTCGACGCTGCGTCGTTCCGGCAGCTCGAGGGTGCGCACGCGGGTGACGGCGACGCCGTACGCCGAGAGGTGCTCGAGATCGTGGCGACTCGCGGCAAGATGCAGAACCCGGTCACCGGCTCCGGCGGGATGCTCGTCGGCACCGTCGAGGAGGTCGGCCCGGAGTCGCGCCTCGGCCTTGCCGTGGGCGACCGCGTCGCCACCCTGGTCTCGCTGAGCCTCACCCCGCTGGTGATCGACGACGGGCTGGAGAGGTGGGACGGCCGGGCCGAGCAGGTGCCCGCCGACGGCTACGCGATCCTGTTCGGCCGCTCGATCGCCGCAAGGATCCCGGACGACCTTCCTGCGGCGCTGAGCCTCGCCGTGATGGACGTCTGCGGTGCCCCGGCGCTCACCGACCGGATCGTCACGCAGTACGTCTCGGCGGGCTCCACGCCCGTCGCACCCGTGGTGGCGGTCATCGGTGGGGCCGGCAAGTCCGGATCGCTCAGCCTGGCCGCGGCCGCGCGGGCAGGGTGCCGGCGCACCGTGGGCGTGGTCCCCGACGACGCCGAGGCCGCGCAGCTGCGCGAGAGCGGCCTGGCCGACGACGTGGTGGTGGCCGACGCCCGAGACCCGATCGCGCTGCGTGACGCGGTGCTGTCGACCGGTGGTCCGGCCGACGTCACCGTGGTGTGCGTGGACGTCCCGGGCTGCGAGGGTGGCGCCATCCTCGCCACTGCCGACCGGGGCACGGTGATCTTCTTCTCGATGGCCACCTCCTTCTCGGCTGCCGCGCTCGGCGCAGAGGGCCTCGCCGCCGACGTCACCATGCTGGTCGGGAACGGCTACACGCCGGGCCATGCGTCGTACGCCCTCGAGCTGCTCCGGGCGAACGACGGCGTACGACGGCTCTTCGAGCGGCGGCTCTGATGGCCGCCAGGACGCCTCGGCGGCAGGGCGCACTCCAGCTCGATCCGGCGACCGTGCGCAAAGCCCGCAACCTGGCGCGCAAGGTCGGGCGACCGATCGTGAAGATCGCCCAGGAGCACACCACCGTCTCGGTCGAGCGGGCCACCCTTCGGCTGGCGGGCCTCGAGGGGGCCGACGCCGAGGGCACCCCCTGGGTCAACCGTCTGGTGGACTGCGTCCGGGCCGACGTCGGCCTGGAGCACGGTGTCGCGCTCCCGGTCTGGGACGCCGTACGCCGCGGAGAGGGTGCCGACCTGCGCGAGCTGGCCGAGAAGGCGTCCGCCGGGTCCGTGCGCTTCCACCTGCCCGAGGGCACGGAGGCCAGGCGTGCGACGACGGTGGCCCGCCGTCAGGTCGCCGCCGGCATCAGGCGGATCGACCGGCGGCGCAAGGAGCGCGAGCGGCTCATCGCCCGTGTCGGCGACGCTCCGGCGAAGCCCTGGATCTACCTGATCGTCGCCACGGGTGACATCTACGAGGACATCCCGCAGGCCCAGGCAGCCGCACGCGAGGGCGCCGACGTCATCGCGGTGATCCGCTCGACCGGCCAGAGCCTGCTCGACTTCGTGCCCGAGGGCCCGACCCGCGAGGGGTTCGCCGGCACCTACGCCACGCAGGAGAACTTCCGGTTGATGCGGGCGGCCCTCGACGACACCTCGCGCGAGCTCGGTCGCTACGTCCGGCTGACCAACTACGCCAGCGGACTCTGCATGCCCGAGATCGCCACGCTGGCGGGCCTGGAGCGGCTCGACATGATGCTGAACGACTCGATGTACGGGATCCTGTTCCGCGACATCAACCCGATCCGCACCTTCGTCGACCAGCGCTTCAGCCGCCAGGTCCACGCCCGTGCCGGCATCATCATCAACACCGGCGAGGACAACTACCTCACCACCGCCGACGCGGTGGAGGCGGCGCACACGGTCACCACCAGCCAGCTGCTCAACGAGTACTTCGCCAAGGAGGCGGGCCTCGAGGACTGGCAGCTCGGGCTCGGTCACGCCTTCGAGATCGACCCCGACATCCCGGACTCGTTCCGGCTGGAGCTGGCCCACGCGATGCTGGCGCGCGACCTGTTCCCCGACGCGCCGCTGAAGTGGATGCCGCCGACCCGCCACATGACGGGCGACGTCTTCCGCGGCTACCTCCTCGACGGGTTCTTCAACCTGGTGGGTGCCCTGACCGGCCAGGGCATCCTGCTGGTCGGGATGATGACCGAGGCGGTGGTCACGCCGTGGCTGTCCGACCGCGACCTCGCCCTGCAGAACGTCCGCTACGTCATGAACGCCGCCGGTGGGCTGCACGAGGACTTCCGTCCGGCTCCCGACGGCTTCATCGCCCAGCGCGCGCGGCAGGTGCTCGCCGAGACCATCGAGCTGCTCGAGCAGATCGCCGCCGAGCCCGGGCACGCCCCGTTGCTCGAGGCGATCGCCGACGGCACCTTCGGCCTGATGAAGCGCCCCGCGACCGCCGGCCGAGGGCTCGACGGTGTCGCCGCGAAGGCCGAGGGGTACTGGAATCCCGCCAGCGAGATCCTGGCCGTTCGAGACGGCGCTGGCGCGCCGCCTCAGGAACCGGCGAAGAAGGGATGAACGTGGTCTCGACCGACGCGGCCGGCGGACCGATCCGCCCGTACGGCGACACCACCGGCGACGGCATGGTGCAGCTGAGCTTCACGCTGCCGATGCCGCACTCCAAGGTGGCCGAGGGCGCGGCCGCCCAGCTGGCCGGCAAGATGGGCATGGATCCCGCGCTCGTCGTCCATGCCAAGCCGATGGGGGAGGGGTTCACCTTCTTCGTCGTGTACGGCCGCGTAAACCACCTCGTCGACCCCTCGAAGGTCGAGGTCGTCGAGCGGGACTACCCGCTGCTCACGCCCAAGGAGGCCAACGCGGCGATCAAGCGCAGCCTGCGCCGTCGGCTGGTCGTCGTGGGTGGCTGCATCGGCAGCGACGCCCACACGGTCGGCATCGACGCGATCCTCAACATCAAGGGCTTCGCCGGTGAGAAGGGGCTGGAGTACTACCGCGAGCTCAAGGTGGTGAACCTCGGCGCCCAGGTCAGCGTTCCGCAGCTCGTCGAGCGGGCGCGCGAGGAGAGGGCCGACGCCGTGCTGGTCTCGCAGGTCGTGACCCAGCGCGACGCTCACCTGCTGAACACCCGCGAGATGTCGGCGGCGTTCCGCGAGTCCTATCCTCCGGAGAAGAGGCCGCTGCTGATCGTGGGCGGTCCTCGCTTCGACGAGACCATGGCCGGCGAGCTCGGCGTCGATCGTGTCTTCAGCAGGGGTACGACGCCCGGCGAGGTGGCGTCGTACCTCGTCCACCGGATCACCCGAAAGGCATCGTGATGGCCTCGACAGGCTCCACCGGCGGGCCCCGGGTCGGGACCCGCGTCGTCCACCGGCGCTACGTGCCCTACTCGCACGCCCACTACGCCGGGAACCTCGTCGACGGCGCCTACAGCCTCGGCCTGTTCGGTGATGTCGCCACCGAGATGTGCATCCTCACCGATGGTGACGAGGGGCTGTTCGCGTCGTACGCGGACGTGCAGTTCCGCGCCCCGGTACGCGCCGGAGACGTCCTCGAGATCACCTGCGAGCTGACCGAGGTCGGCACCCGAAGCCGGGTGCTGGACTTGGTGGTCACCGTGGTGGCCAGGGGGGCGGCGACCGCCGAGCGGCCCGGCGCCGCCGGCCTGCTCGACGCGCCGCTGGTGGCGACGACGGCCACCGGGACGGTCGTCGTCCCGGGCTGGACCCCGTCCGCCGCTCGCTGAGCCCGTGCGCCACGGCGTTCTGGGTGGGGCTTGCGAGCGAGCTCGCTGCGCCGCTCGCTACGCCCGCCCCCTGCGCCCGCCCCCTGCGCCACTGCGTGGCGCAGGGGGCGTGCTCGCTCGGGTT
>JBAUWD010000482.1:0-5941 GCA_049583575.1 Nocardioides sp. | reverse complement strand
GTGCTGCAGGACTGGCGGCCGCAGGTCGAGGCCATCGTCGTCGTGGAGTCCGCGACGCGGCCGTCGCTGACCGCCGAGCTGGCCGCCGGACTCAGCCGACACCTGCGCCGGCCGCTGGTCGGGAGGTGGGCCATCGCCGACCCGACGGTCGCTCCCGGGCAGGGTGCGATGAACTCCGCCCAGCGCGTGGCGGCGGTTGCCCGTCGCTACCGGCTCGAGGGCGACGTCCCGGCCGCTCCGGTGCTGCTCGTCGACGACCAGGTCGTCACGGGCTGGACGCTCACCCTGGCCGCCCGCGCGCTCCGCGAGGCCGGAGCCACCGGTGTGCTGCCGCTGACGCTCGCCGTACGCTCCTAGGGGCCGTGCCGGTCCCGAGGGGACCGTCCTAGGGTTGGCCCATGCACAGTGACCTCTTCGACCAGGCCAACCGCGAGATCGCCGACGGGCAGAGCCGCTTCGCCCTGCAGAACGGGCAGATGCTGCGGGTCTCGCTGGGGCCGGACGTGCTCGCGACCAAGGGCGCCATGGTGGCCTTCCAGGGCACGGTCGAGTTCCACCACGAGAAGGCCGGCGGCATGGGCAAGCTGCTCAAGAAGATGGTCACCTCCGAGGACAACCCGCTGATGCGCGTGACCGGCCAGGGCGAGGTGTTCTTCGCCAGCCGGGCCGGCTTCGTGAACCTCGTCGAGCTCACCGGCGACGCGATCAGCGTCAACGGCCGCAACCTGCTGGCCTTCGACGCCGCTCTGGACTGGGACATCCACCGCACCAAGGGCGCCGGCGTGCTGGCCGGCGGCCTCTTCAACACCACCGTCAGCGGGACGGGCATGGTCGCCCTGCACACGATCGGCCAGCCGGTGGTGCTCGACTGCTCCCAGCAGCCGACGTACGTCGACACCCAGGCCTGCGTGGCGTGGTCCGCCGGCCTCACCCCGAAGCTGGTGTCGAGCATGAAGTTCAAGTCGATGCTGAGAGGCGGGTCGGGCGAGGCGTTCCAGTACGCCTTCGAGGGCCCGGGCTTCGTGGTGGTGCAGGCCGACGAGTGGGAGTCGGCGCAGGGCTCCGGCGGCAAGTCCGGCGGACCGGGCGGGCTGATCGGCGACTTCATGGGCGGCTGACCGGTCGCCCACGGCCCCCGGAAGGCGGACTCAGGCCCGAGTGGCGGCGTTGCCGTCGAGTTCGGCGGCGATGCGGTCGGCGGCCTCGCGCAGCACGGGTACGGCGTCCCGGATCGTCTCGTCGGTCATCCGCGTGGTCGGCCCGGACATCGACAGTGCCATCGGCTGCGGCGAGCCCGGCACCTCCACGGCCACGCACCGCACCCCGACCTCCTGCTCACCCTCGTCGAGGGCGTAGCCGTCCGCGCGGGCACGGGCGAGGACGTCGAGGAACTCGGCCGGCGTCGTCAGCGTGTGCTCGGTGTAGCGCGGCATCCCGGTACGGGCGAGCAGCGACCGCACCTCCGCCTCGTCGCGGTGGGCGAGCATCGCCTTGCCGACCGCGGTCGCGTGCGGGAGCGTGCGCCGGCCCACCTCGGTGAACATCCGCATGAAGTTGCGGTCGGGCTGCACCTGGGCGACGTACACGATCTCGTCGCCGTCGAGGATCGCCAGGTTGACCGACTCGTGCACCTGCGCGACGGCGTCGGCGAGATGGGGGTTGGCCCAGGTGCCGATGCGCTTGGTGGTCAGGTCGGCCAGCCGCATCAGCCGGGGGCCGAGGGAGTACTGCCGCGAGGGCTCCTGACGCACGTAGCCGAGGTCGACCAGGGTGCGCACGAGCCGGTGGATGGTCGCCAGGGGCAGGTCGGCGCGCTCGGCGAGCTGGGAGAGGCCGATGATCCCGCCCGCGTCGGCCATGGTCTCGAGGATCGCGAACGCCCGGTCGAGCGACTGCACGCCGCCGGACGGGCGGCCACCGTCGCCGGGGATCGTCGCCTCGCCCGCGGGCACGGGGGTCCTGGTCGCCATGCCATGCTCCTCGAGGGGTTGCCGGGCGGATCACCACTGCCTGCGCAGAATGATAACTTGGTTCCGTATCGCGGAATTGTACCGGAGGGAAGGCCATGGCCACGATCGAGGTCGCCGGTCCCGCCGTCGAGCGCAGCGCGGAGATCCTCACCGCCGAGGCACTGGCGTTCGTGGCCGGCCTGCAAGAGACCTTCGCGGGCCGGCGCGACGAGCTCCTGGCCGCCCGGGCCGGTCGCCGGGCCGACATCTCCCGCACCGGTCGCCTGGACTTCCTGCCCGAGACCGCCGAGATCCGCACGGCTGAGTGGACCGTGGCGCCCGCGCCGGCCGACCTCCTCGACCGGCGCGTGGAGATCACCGGCCCGACCGAGCGGAAGATGGCCGTCAACGCCCTGAACTCAGGTGCTCGGGTGTGGCTCGCCGACCTGGAGGACGCCAACACCCCCCACTGGCACAACGTCGTGAGCGGCCAGGTCAACCTGTACGACGCCACGCGTCGGGTCATCGAGTACACCTCCCCGGAGGGCAAGCACTACTCCCTCGCGGACCCCGAACGGGTCCCGGTGGTGCTGCCGCGGCCCCGCGGGTGGCACATGGACGAGGCCCACCTCACCCTCGACGGTCGACCGCTGGTGGCGGCGTTCGTCGACTTCGGCCTCTACTTCTTCCACAACGCCGCCGAGCTGCTCGCCCGCGGCAGCGGCCCCTACTTCTACCTGCCGAAGATGGAGTCCCACCTTGAGGCGCGGCTGTGGAACGACGTCTTCCACCACGCCCAGGCGGAGCTCGGCATCGACCCCGGCACGATCCGGGCGACGGTCCTGATCGAGACCGTCACCGCGGCCTTCGAGATGGACGAGATCCTCTACGAGCTCCGCGACCACGCCAGCGGGCTCAACGCCGGCCGGTGGGACTACCTGTTCTCGATCATCAAGAGCTTCCGCGACGCCCCCGGCGACCACACCCTGCCCGACCGCAACGCGGTGACCATGAACGCGCCGATGCTCAAGGCCTACAGCGACCTGCTGGTCAAGACCTGCCACCGACGGGGCGCCTTCGCGATGGGCGGCATGGCCGCGTTCATCCCGTCGCGGCGCGACGCGGCGGTCAACGAGGCGGCGTTCGCCAAGGTCCGCGAGGACAAGCACCGCGAGGCCGACGCCGGGTTCGACGGCTCGTGGGTCGCCCACCCCGACCTGGTGCCGGTCTGCGCCGAGATCTTCGACGGCGTGCTCACCGGGCCCAACCAGGTCTCCCGTCAGCGCGACGACGTGTCGGTCGCGGCCGCCGACCTGCTCGCGATCGACCAGACCCCCGGCACCCGGACCGAGGCGGGGCTGCGCGGCAACATCAACGTGGGCATCACCTATCTCGCGGCCTGGCTCTCCGGCAACGGCGCGGCCGGCATCCACAACCTGATGGAGGACGCTGCCACGGCCGAGATCTCGCGCTCGCAGATCTGGCAGTGGGCGCACCGCGGCGCCACCCTCGACTCCGGAGAGACCGTCGACAAGGCGATGGTGGAGCGCATCGTCGAGGAGGAGTACGCCGCGCTCGTCGCCGCCGGCGACTACGCCGACCACCTCGCCGCCGCGCGGGAGCTCTTCGTGCGCACGGCGCTCGACGACGACTTCGAGGACTTCCTCACGCTGCCGGCGTACGCCGCCGTGCTCGCGGCCGGCGGCTGACGCTCAGCGCTCGATCGGCCGGCCTGCGACCCAGACGCGAGCGACGTCGCTCGAGCCGGCCATCGCGAACGCCTTGGCGAGGGCGTCCTCGGCGGAGTGGGCGTGCCGGAGCGACATGTCGAGGGCGGTGCCGTCGTCGGGCCGCAGCCACACGGCGTCGAACTGCCGGCCGACCGAGAAGTCGCCCACGACGTCGGCCAGGCCGAGCACGTCGGCGCCGGCCGACGTCATCAGGTGCAGCAGGTGGGTGGAGGTCAGCGAGACGCCGGCCGGGCCGAGCAGCTGCTGGTGGAAGTAGGCCTGCAGCCCCTCCTTGAGCATCGAGAAGCCGGTGCCGGCGCCGACGTCGGTGCCGAGCGCGACCCGGACCCCGTGGTCGAGGTGCTCGCGCAGCGGGAAGAGGCCGCTGCCGAGGGCGCAGTTGCTGGTCGGGCAGTGCGCCACCGCGGCGCCCGCCTCGGCCAGCGCGGTGAGCTCGCGGCCGGTGGGGTGGACGTTGTGCGCGAACACGCTGCGCGGCCCCACGAGGTCGTGCTTGGAGTAGGTGTTGAGGTAGTCCTCGCAGTCGCCGAAGAGGCCCTCCACGGTCGTGATCTCCGCGAGGTTCTCGTTGATGTGGCTGGTGAACCACGACTCGGGTACGTCGGACAGCAGCGCGCCGCACGAGTCGAGCAGCTCGTCGCTGCACGAGAGCGAGAACCGCGGGATGACGGCGTAGCGGTTGTGTCGCACGCCGTGCCAGCGCTCGGCCAGGGCGAGGCCCTCGTCGTACGCCCGGGTCGGCGAGGTGAACAGGTCGTCGCGCAGGATCCGGTCGGACACGACGAGTCCGCTGGTGATCCGCAGGCCGACCCGGTCCGCCTCGGCGAACAGCGCATCGACGGCGGTCGCGAAGTGGGCGCCGAAGACCAGCGCGGTGGTGGTGCCGGCACCGGCCAGGCCGCTCACGAAGTCGGTGGCCACCGTGCCGGCGTACGACGTGTCGCCGAGCTTCGCCTCCTCGGGCAGGGCACAGGTCTCGAGCCAGTCGAGCAGGGGCATCCCGAGGGCGCCGATCACCCGGGCCTGCGGGAAGTGGACGTGGGTGTCGACGAACCCTGGGAGCACCAGGCCGCCGCGCAGGTCGACCTCGTCGTCGTCCGGGTGGCGGCGTCGCAGGTCGGCGGCGGCCCCGCGCTCGACGATCACGCCGTCCCGCACCAGCAGCGCGCCGTCCTGCTCCACCCGGAGGCCGCCCCCGTCGAAAGGGTCGTCGGGGGTGTCGAGGAAGGTGCCCTGGAACCGGGTCATCGGGTCGGCTCGCTGATCGCGCCCGCCCGGGACTCGACATCGGTGACGGGCTCGGGCCGGGTGCCGGCGAAGGAGGCCAGCAACGCGGCCGCCACGGCGACCGCGATCACGGCCGGCTCCTTGCCGGGCAGCGTGGGCAGGCCGATCGGCGTGATGATCCGGTCGACGTCGGCCGGCGCGTGCCCGTCGGCGACGAGGGTCCTGCGGAAGCGACCCCACTTGGCCGACGAGCCGATCAGGCCGATCGGGCCGAGGTGCGTGGCGCGCAGCGCTGCGTCGCACAGGGCGAGGTCCTCGGCATGGTCATGGGTCAGCACCAGGACGTGGGTGCCCGACGGCAGCCGCGACAGCACCAGCTCGGGCAGCACGCCCTCGTGGTGGACGTGGATGCCCGCCACGGCGTCCCCCAGCGGGGTCAGTGCGGCGGGGTCGACCTGCGCGGCGCGCGAGTCGACCAGGTGGAGGTCGAGATCGTGGCGCGCGAGGATCCGGGCCAGCTCCATCCCGACGTGGCCCACGCCGAAGATCGCCACGGCCGGACGCACCGCCAGCGGCTCGAGCAGCACGCTGACCCGACCGCCGCAGCACTGGACGCCGTGCTCGCCGGGCGCCTTGTCGGACAGGTCGCTGGTGAACGTCGCCGGCGGCACCGCGGCGTCCGCCATCGTGTCGATCAGCGCGCGGGCGCGGTCCACGGCGTCGGCCTCGAGGTTGCCGCCGCCGATGGAGCCCCAGGTCTGGGTCTCGGACACGACCATCTTGGCGCCGGCCTCGCGGGGTGCGTGTCCGCTGACGGCGGTGACGGTCACCAGGACGCCGGCCTGGCGCATCTCTCGCAGGCGTTGCACGCCGTGGACCCAGTCCATGGCTCAGGCCTCCGACAGCTGGTGGACGGCGACCTCGGACTCCGGGTGCCGCTGCGGTGCGGCGGGGTCGGCGGGATCGGGGCGCGCTCCCGCGCCGTCCTCGACGTGGCCGCGGTCGGGTGTGGCC
>JBAUWD010000481.1:0-1596 GCA_049583575.1 Nocardioides sp. | reverse complement strand
CCGGCCGCGGGGCCGCAGACGCGTTGGCCGTGCTGGTCGCCCGCGACGACCCGCTCGACACCTACCTCGTCACCCACCCCGAGGCCCTGCTCGACCGGGACGTCGAGCAGACGGTCTTCGACCCGAGCAACCCCCACGTGCTCGGCGCCCACCTGTGTGCCGCGGCGCAGGAGGTCCCCCTGCGCGAGGAGGAGCTGGAGGTGTTCGGCCCCACCGCCCGAGGGCTCGTCGATCAGCTGGCCGGATCGGGTCGACTCCGCCGGCGCGCGCGCGGCTGGTACTGGACCCATCCCGAGCCGGCCCATGCCCTCACCGACATCCGGTCGGGCACCGGGCGGCCCGTCTCGCTCGTGGAGGAGTCCACCGGCCGCGTCGTCGGGACCGTCGACGGATCCAGTGCCCACTCGACCGCCCACGCCGGAGCGGTCTACGTGCACCGCGGCGAGACCTGGCTCGTCGGGTCGCTCGACCTCGACGAGTGTGTCGCCACGATCGACCGGGCCGAGGTGGACTACTCCACGACCGCACGCGAGCTGACGGACATCACCATCTGCGAGGAGGTGGCCCACCGCGACTGGGGAGCCGCCCGCATCTGTCTCGGCACGGTGGAGGTCTCGCACCAGGTGGTGTCCTTCCTGCGACGGCGGCAGCCCGCCGGTGACGTCATCGACGAGACCCCCCTCGACCTCCCGGTCCAGACGCTGACCACCCAGGCGGTGTGGTGGACGCTGTCCGACGACGCACTCGCCGACGGCGACCTCGTCGCCGCCGATCTCCCGGGGTCGGCCCATGCCGCCGAACACTGCTCGATCGGGCTGCTGCCGTTGTTCGCGACCTGCGACCGCTGGGACATCGGCGGCGTCTCGACCGCCCGGCACGCCGACACCGGCCGGCTCACGGTCTTCGTCTACGACGGCCACCCCGGCGGCGCCGGTATCAGCGCCCGCGGCTTCGACGCCGCGAAGGCGTGGCTGACGGCCACTCGGGACACCATCGGGTCGTGTGCCTGCCCGGACGGCTGTCCGTCGTGCGTGCAGTCGCCCAAGTGCGGTAACCAGAACAACCCGCTCGACAAGCAGGGCGCCGTGCGCCTCCTCGACGTGCTTCTCGCCGAGTCACCTCCCGAGTAACCTGCCGGGCATGCTCGTGCTCGGACTGCTGCTGATCGCGATCGGCGTCTTCGGGATCCTGGCCGCGGTCTTCAGCACCAGCGGCACGGCGAGCTTCCTGGGCGCCGACCTCGGTGCGCGGACGATCTTCCTGCTCGGTCTGGTGGCCGGGGTGGCGATCCTGTGGGGCTTCACGATCTCCAAGTTCGGCGCGCGGAGGGCGATCCGTCAGCGCCGCGAGACCAAGCGTCTCCGCGAGCTCTCCGAGCGCTCCCGACCTCCGGAGACGCCCCCCGAAGACGAACCCACCTCCTGACTCAGCTCGGCCCGGCCCGCGCCCGGGCTGACAGGTCGGAGGTCTGACCGAGCCAGTGCGGACCGGGGGCCACGACGGAGACCGTCACCGCCGTGCCGGTCGCGCGGCAGGTGGCGAGGTGGACCCCGTTGGCTCGGGCGATCGCAGCCGCCTCGGCGCACGGGTCCCGCC
>JBAUWD010000480.1:0-2792 GCA_049583575.1 Nocardioides sp. | reverse complement strand
CCCTCGGTGCTCCCGTCGCCCGCGGGCTCTGCCTCGGCGGTCTCCTCGGCGGCCTCGTGGACGATGCCGGCGTCGGCCTCGGCCTCGGCGAGCTCCGCCTCGAGCTGCTCGACGGTCTGTGCCTGCGTGATGTTGACCATCAGGGTGTCGGGGTCGGTCAGCAGCGACGTGCCCTCGGGGAGGACCAGGTCGGAGGCGTGGATCTGGGTGCCCACCGTGGCGTCCTGGATCGACACGTCGATGTACTCGGGGATGTGGGTCGCCTCGGCCTCGACCTGGACCCTGGAGTTCTCGGTGACGACGACGGTCTCGGAGACGGCGTCGCCGACCAGGTGCAGCGGGACGTCGACGGTCACCTTCTGGCCGATGCGGACGGCGACGAAGTCGATGTGCTCGAGGACGCGGCGTACCGGGTCGACCTGGACCTCGCGGGCGAGCGCCAGCTGGGTCGTGCCGTCGATGTCGAGTTCGAGGACGGCGTTCCTACCGCCGTGCTTGAGAGCCATCATCGTCTCGTGGCCCGGCAGCGAGAGGTGCATGGGGTCCTTGCCGTGCCCGTAGACCACGGCGGGGATCTGGTGCTCGCGACGGATGCGGCGGGCGGCGCCCTTGCCGAACTCCGTGCGGAGTGCTGCGGTGATCTTCTCGGCCATGGCCGGGTCTCCTCGTACGTCTCGTCGTGGTCGCGCTCGACCAGCGGGGTCGGGCCCCGCACGAGGAACGCCGCGCGACCGGGTCAGCGCGCGGCGTGGAGTCAGCCGGCCCTGTCGATCACGGACACCCCTGGACCTCCAGGGGATCCCTCGCCGAGGCAACGGGGAGAGTCTAGACAGCGCCGGGCGATGGAGGCGAATCTCCGCGGCCGGCCCGGCCGACGTGGTCGGGGCAGGGGCCGCTCCGCGACGGGTGCGTCTCTCGAGTCGGCGCCTCAGCGCACGAGGCGTTCCGAAGTGAGAGACGTGCCCTAGTGTCGGACGGGTGTCGCTCACCTACACCGAGGCCCTGGCCCGGGCCGCCCGCATCTCCGACGTCGCCTACCGGATCGACCTCGACCTGACCCCGCGCGAGTCGTTCGACTGCCGTACCACGGTGACCTTCGCGCTCCTCGACCCCGCAGCCGCGACCTTCCTCGAGCTGGCCGACGCCGAGGACCTCCGGCTCACCGTCAACGGCGCGCCCGTCGAGCGCCCGTCGTACGACGGCACGAGGATCACCCTGCACGACCTCGAGCCGGTCAACGAGGTGGTCGTCGAGGCGCGGGTCCCCTACGTCAACGACGGTGACGGCATGCACTCCTTCACCGACCCCGCCGACGACACGACGTACGTCGCGGCGTACGCCGGGATGGACCTGGCGCACAAGGTCTTCGCGTGCTTCGACCAGCCCGACCTCAAGGCTCCGATCACGCTGACGGTCCGGGCGCCGGAGGCCTGGACGGTGATCGCCAACGGACGCCACGTCCCCGGCGACGACGACACCTGGCGCTTCACCACCACGCCGCCGATCTCGACGTACCTCTTCACGGTGTGCGCGGGCCCGTGGCACTCCCACACCTGGGAGCACGCGGGGCTGCCCTTCGGCTGGCACGCCCGTGCGTCGCTGGCCGCCGAGCTCGACCGCGACATCGAGAACATGAAGGAGGTCACCGAGGCCTGCTTCGACTTCTACACGCGGACCTTCGACGAGCCGTACCCGTTCGACTCCTACGACCAGGTGATGGGGCCGGGGCACAACTGGGGTGCGATGGAGACCGCCGGCTGCGTGACCTTCCGCGACGAGTACCTCCCGCGCAACGAGCCCGACGCCGGCGAGATCGTCGACCGGGCGACCGTCATCGCCCACGAGATGGCGCACATGTGGTTCGGCGACCTCGTGACGATGAAGTGGTGGCAGGACACCTGGCTCAACGAGTCGTTCGCCGACTTCATGGGCTACCACGTCGCGCACGAGGCCGGTGTCGCCGGGTCGTGGCCGGACTTCTCCATGAACCGCAAGCCGACCGGGTACGCCGCGGACGCGCGCCGGTCGACCCACCCGATCGCCGAGGACGCCGAGCATCTCGTCGACGTCGACACCGCGTTCAACAACTTCGACATGATCACCTACGCCAAGGGCGCGTCGGTCCTCCACCAGCTCGTCATCTGGCTCGGGTGGGACACGTTCGTCGCCGGCACCAACGTCTATCTGACCCGGCACCGCTTCGGGAACGCCGAGCTCGCCGACTACCTCGAGGCGCTCGACTCCGTCACCGATCGCGACGTACGCGGCTGGGCCGGGGCCTATCTGCGCACCACCGGGTTCGACACGATCCGGGTGACGCGGGACGGCGACGTACCCGTGCTCGAGCGTGAGGGCACCCGGCCCCACCGCCTCAGCGTGGCCGGGCTGGACGGCGCCTCGGTGACCGACACAGTCCTGGTGGACCTCGAGTCCGAGGCTCGACCCCTGCCGGAGCTCGCCGGCCGGGCCGTGATCCCCAACGCCGGTGACGAGGCCTACGCCGCCGTCCTGCTCGACGACCTGTCGTGGCAGTCGGCCGTGGACGGTCTGGCAGACCTGCCCGACGCGTTGCTGCGCGCGGTCACCTGGACCAACGCGTCGACCCGCGTCCGGTCCGGTGTCGCACCGCTGGGTGACTACCTCGAGGTGGTGAGCCGGCACCTGGGGCGGGAGTCCGACCCGGTCGTGTTCGACGGCGTCCTGCGACGGTTGCTGCGGGTCGCGCTCCCCCAGTGGTCGGCACCGGAGGCCCACGCCGACACCGAGCGCGTGGTCGCCGAGGCGTGCGGCGC
>JBAUWD010000479.1:0-12485 GCA_049583575.1 Nocardioides sp. | reverse complement strand
CTGCTCCGGGTGCGCGTGCCCGGATGGTGCTACCTCCTCGTCGCGCTGACCCTCGGGCTCGGCTTCGGCGCCGAGCTCGCCCGGTCCGGGCGCGTGCTGCCCGCCGGCGTCTCGGCGTACACCGGTGCGCCCGACCTCGGGCTGGCCCTCACGTTCTTGCTCGTGCTGGTCGTCAACGGGCTCGGTGAGGAAGCCGGCTGGCGGGGGTTCCTGGTCGACCGGCTGCTGGAGCGGCACGGCCTGCTGCGCACCGCGTCGTTCGTGGCCCTGGTGTGGGCCGGCTGGCACCTGCCGCTCTTCCTCGTGGTCGACTCGTTCCGTGGGCTCCGCTTCGCCGTCCTCGGCTGGATGATCGGGCTGTACGCCGGCTCGATCGTGCTCACCTGGCTCTACGCCGCCGGCGGGCGCAGCATCCTGCTCGTGGCGCTGTGGCACACGGCGTACAACTTCACCTCGGCCACCTCGGCGATGAACGGCCTCCCGGCAGCGGTGACGAGCACCGCGGTCATGGTCGTGGCCGTCGTGGTGGCCGTCGTCCTGCTCAGGAAGGAGGAGCGCCATGACCAGCCCGACCCTGACATTCCTGGGCGCGGTGGGCACCGTGACCGGGAGCCGCTTCCTGGTGGACGGCGCTGAGACGCGGGTCCTCGTCGACGCCGGTCTCTTCCAGGGACTCGCCGACCTGCGCCGCCGCAACTGGGAGGACCTGGACGTCGCGCCGGCCACCCTGGCCGCGGTGGTGCTGACGCACGCCCACCTGGACCACTCCGGCTACCTGCCCAAGCTGGTGCGGGACGGCTTCGCCGGCCGCATCGTGTGCACCGAGCAGACCGCCGAGCTGGCCGCCATCGTGCTCCGCGACAGCGCCCACCTGCAGGAGGAGGACGCGGCGTACGCCAACTCCGTCGGCTTCAGCAAGCACCGCCCGGCGCTGCCGTTGTACGACGCGTCAGACGTCGAGAAGACGCTGCCGCTGCTGGATCCGATCGGGTACGACGAGCCCACGCCGCTGGGGCCGGGCGTCAGCGTGACCCTGCGGCCCGCCGGGCACATCCTCGGCTCGGCGACCGCGCTGCTCGAGGTGGACGGCGCGCGGGTGCTGTTCAGCGGCGACCTCGGCCGCCCGCACCACCCGCTCCTGCTCCCGCCCGCGGACCCACCGGAGGTCGACGTCATCGTCGTCGAGTCGACCTACGGCGACCGGGCGCACCCCCCGCCCGACGACGACCTGCTGGCGGACGCCGTACGCCGTACCGTCAAGCGCGGAGGCTCGGTGCTGATCCCCGCATTCGCCGTGGACCGCACCGAGCTGGTGCTGCTCGAGCTCGACCGGCTGCGCCGCGCCGGTCGCATCCCGGACGTGCCGATCTACGTCGACAGCCCGATGGCGCTGTCGGCGCTCGAGGTCTACCGCCGGGCGGCACGTGACCCGGCGGGGCTGGTCCGGCACGGACGGGCCGGCGAGGACCTGCTCCAGATCTCCGGGGTGCACGCGGTCCACGACGCCGGCGAGTCGGCCCGGCTCAACCGACCGGCCTTCCCCTGCATCACGATCTCCGCTTCCGGCATGGCCACCGGTGGCCGCGTGGTCCACCACCTGCGTCATCAGCTGCCCGACCCGCGGAACACCGTCGTGCTCACCGGCTACCAGGCCGTCGGGACCCGTGGGCGCCAGCTCGTCGACGGCGCCCGGCAGGTCAAGATGCACGGCCGGTACGTGCCGGTGCACGCCGAGATCGTGCAGATCCCCGACTTCTCGGTGCACGCCGACGGCGACGAGCTCGTGACCTGGCTGAGCCGTGCCCCCAGGCCGCCGCACACCGTGTACGTCGTACACGGCGAGCCGCGGTCGGCCGCTGCCCTGGCGCACCGGATCACCGAAGACCTCCACTGGTGCGCCGTCGTACCCCGCCTCGGCGAGCGGGTGCGGCTGGACCGCTGACTGCGCAACGAAGCGCGCCATCCACCCGAGTGGGGCTACGCTCCTTGTGTGGCGCATGACGAGTCCACGAGCCGCCAGGGGCAGGACGGGCCGAACCTCGGACTCGACCAGCTGCTCCAGCAGCTCATCGAGCGTGCTCAGGACGTCCAGGACGCCCAGGACCGGCTCCAGGCCCTGCTCCGCGCCAACCGCACCATCGTCGGCGACCTGGACCTGCCGACGGTGCTGCGCCACATCGTCGAGTCCGCGGTGGAGCTGGCCCACGCCCACTACGGCGCCCTCGGGGTAGTCGCACCGGAGGGCGCCGGCCTCGAGGAGTTCATCCACGTGGGGATGGACGCCGAGCGCGTGACCGAGATCGGCCACCTGCCGGAGGGCAAGGGCCTGCTCGGACTGCTGATCGAGCAACCCCAGGCCATCCGTCTGGACGACCTGGCGACCCATGAGCGTTCGATGGGCTTCCCCGCCGGGCATCCGGAGATGCGAGGGTTCCTGGGGGTGCCGATCCGGGTCCGGGACGAGGTGTTCGGCAACCTCTACCTCACCCGTCGCGACGACGCTCCCTTCACCGAGCAGGACGAGGAACTGGTGCAGGCGCTGGCGGCCACCGCCGCCATCGCCATCGAGAACGCCCGCCTCTTCCAGGAGTCCGAGCATCGCCAGGAGTGGCTGGCCGCCTCCTCGGACATCACCCATCGGATGCTGGCCGGCGACGAAGGGTCGCTCCGGCTGATCACACGCAACGTCCTCGCACTGGCGGACGCCGACCTGGCCACCCTCGTGCTGCCCGAGGACGGCCGGCTCCGGGTCGTCGTCGCCGAGGGGATGGACGCCCGCGAGCTGGAGGGCATCGACTATGCCAAGGCGGGCACGCTCAGCGAGCTCGTGATGGACACCGAGACGCCGGTACGACTGACCGATGCCGAGGAGACCGAGACCGTGGACGGCCGCACCATCTACCTGGCCGGGCGTGCGCGCATCGGGCCGGTGATGGTGCTGCCGCTGATCGGGCGTGAGGCGGTGCGCGGGTCCCTGGTGGTCGCCCGCGCCCGGCATCGCAGGCCCTTCACCCAGACGGACATGGAGATGGCCACCACCTTCTCCAACCACGCGTCGACCGCGCTCGAGCTGGCCGAGGCCCGCCGCGACCAGCAACGGGTGCTCCTGCTCGAGGACCGGGCACGCATCGCCCGCGACCTGCACGACCACGTCATCCAGCAGCTGTTCGCGGCCGGACTCGTCGTCCAGGCCACCGCCTCCCACCTGGACGGTCGTGACGTCACGGCCCTCTCCGAGGTGGTCGCCTCGCTCGACGAGGCGATCAAGCAGATCCGGGTCTCGATCTTCCAGCTGCAGCCCGTCTCGGTGACCGGCCTCCGGTCGGCCGTCATGGACGTCGTCGGCGAGGTGCGGCCGGCGCTTGGCTTCGACCCCCGCCTCGACCTCGACGGCCCGCTCGACTCCGTCAGCTCCGACGACCTCACCGGTGACGTCGTGGCCGTCGTCCGTGAGGCGCTCACCAACGTCGCCAAGCACGCCGGCGCGACCTGCGTGCTGCTCAGCCTCCACGCGACGACCTCGCAGCTGACGGTCACCGTGAGCGACGACGGCGCGGGCATGGGCGACGTCTCACGTCGTAGCGGTCTCGACAACATGCGGCGCCGCGCGGAGGGTCGCAGCGGGTCGATGGTGGTGGCGGAGGTTCCCGACCTGGGCGGCACCACCCTGGTCTGGACCGTACCGATCGGCTGAGGCCGCCTCTCGTACGACACGATGTCGCTCGTGAGCGAGCAGATCCACGACATCGGCCGGCGCCGTGCGTGGGTGATCTGGCTCGTCGCGCTCTCCGTGTACGTCCTGGCGGTGTTCCATCGCAGCTCCCTGGGTGTCGCCGGGCTGCTCGCCCAGGACCGGTTCGGGATCTCCGCGACGCAGCTCTCGTTCTTCACCGTGCTGCAGCTGGTCGTGTACGCCGGCCTGCAGATCCCGATCGGCGTGCTGCTGGACCGGTACGGGTCACGCGTGCTGCTGTTGACCGGTCTCGCGCTGATGACCGCCGGCCAGCTGACCTTCGCCTTCGCGACGTCGTTCCCGGTGGCCGTGGCGGCGCGCGCGGTGATGGGCGCGGGCGACGCGATGGTCTTCGTCAGCGTGATCCGGCTGGTCACCCTGTGGTTCCTGGTCCGGCAGGCGCCCCTGGTCACCCAGGTGACCGGTCAGGTCGGCCAGGTCGGCGCCATCGCCGCCGCCGCGCCGCTCTCGATCGCGCTGCGCGACCTCGGTTGGACGCACACCTTCGCGCTGGCCTCCGCGATCGGGGTCCCGCTCATGGTCGTGGTCGCGCTCCTGGTCAAGGACTCGCCGTACCGGCGGGAGGAGGTGGTGCGGGTCAAGGTGCGGGCGCTCGGACGGTCCCTGCGGCTGGTCTGGGGCAACCCCGGCACCCGGCTCGGGATGTGGTCGCACTTCACGTCCCAGTTCTCGGCGACCGTGTTCACGCTGCTGTGGGGCTTCCCGTTCCTGGTGCGCGGCGAGGGCCTCTCGTCGGGTACGGCGAGCGCCCTGCTCATGGTGATGACCGGGTGGGTGATCGTGAGCGGGCTGGTGCTCGGGATGCTGGTCTCGCGCTTCCCGTTCTACCGCTCGTGGCTGGTGCTCGGCATCGTCGCCGCGATGGCGCTGGGCTGGGCCGTGGTGCTGCTGCGCTCGTCGCCGGCCCCGCTGTGGATGCTGGTGGTGCTGGTCTGCCTGATGGCGACCGGCGGCCCAGCGTCGATGGTGGGGTTCGACCTCGCGCGGACCTTCATCCCCCAGGAGGCGTCGGGACGCGCCAACGGCTTCGTGAACGTGGGCGGCTTCTCGGCCAGCCTGGTCACCATGGCCCTGGTCGGCGTGCTGCTCGACTGGCACAGCGGCGGTGGCGGCGCCGCGTCGTACGACCTGGGGGACTTCCGGGTGGCGATGTCCGTGCAGTTCGTGTTCTGGGGGTTCGGGGCGGTCCAGATCCTTCGGTTCCGGCGCAAGGCGATCGTGCACCTCCACCGGGTGCACCCCGGTGTCGTGGAGTCGATGAAGCGCGGGGAGGCGTTCGCCCACCTGGGCTTCCACGAGCGCGAAGGGGTCTAGGGCCCTAGCCGTCCGACTCCATGGCGGCCACGAAGTCGCGCTTGACGAGACGCCAGGCCTCGTCGGTCATGCTCCGGCGCCAGTACGGCGAGCACGAGAGGTCCTGGCGGGTCAGCCCGCGCTCGTGGAGCAGGTGATGGCGCACGGCCCGGATCTCGTCCGCCTCGCCGTGCACGAAGCCGAACGGTCTGCCCGGCAGGAACGTCAGGTCGCGGACGGCGCCGGCCAGCAGTTCGCCGTCGTCCGGCGTACCACTGCGGTGCCGCCACCCGACGTCGACCTCGGCCGCGGACCCGAGCGCCGTCTCGTGCTCCGGCCCGTCGCAGACGAGCCGTACGACGGCCCGCGCGCCGGCGGGGAGCGCTTCGAGCGACGCCGCGATCGCCGGGAGGGCGGACTCGTCGCCGACGAGCAGGTGCCAGTCGGCTGCGACGTCCGGCCGGTAGCCTCCGCTCGGCCCGGTGAACACGAGCACGTCGCCCGGCCGGGCGGCCGCCGCCCACGGTCCGGCGACCCCGCTGTCGCCGTGCACCACGAAGTCGATCGTGAGCCGGTGGGTCTCGGGGTCCCAGGCACGCACGGTGTAGCGGCGGCGGGCGGGCTGAGGCTCGTCGGGATGGGTGTCGCGCAGGGTCTGCGGGTCGAACACCTCGCCGTACGACGCGTCGGCGGGACGGAAGGCGACGTTGACGTACGCGTCCGTCGCGTCGGGCATCGCGAGCCGCTCGA
Source organism: Nocardioides sp. (assembly GCA_049583575.1). Lineage (GTDB taxonomy): Bacteria > Actinomycetota > Actinomycetes > Propionibacteriales > Nocardioidaceae > Nocardioides. The sequence goes on along the minus strand of JBAUWD010000479.1, from coordinate 6,688 downwards.
GATCGCCGTCGCCGAGCGAGACGCGCACCATGCCGGGCGTCAGCCACTCGGTCGTCGTGACGCATCCGTGCACGGGCCCTCCTCGGTCGGTGGGGCGAGCCTAACCAGCGCCCCCGCCGCAGACGGCCGCCCCCGCTCACCCCCCGAGCGGCGGCAGCTGGCCGGTCAGCTGGCCGGTGTTGAGGGGCGAGTCCTTGCGCGACACCATGTCGAGCCGCTCCGCAGGGCTGAGCGCCTCGAGCAGCGGTGCGACGTCGGTCCCGAAGCCGTCGACCTCGGGCGCGGCCGGCACCGGTACGACGGAGTGGACGACCCGGTCGCCGTACACGTGGACGACGTTGAAGGCCTGGTGCCCGTCGACCGCCGAGATCAGCCGGTCGACCGGAGCGGTGTCGACGGTGTAGCAGGTGGCCGCGGCGACCGAGACCGGGATGCCGACGAAGGTCGAGTGCGACGTGTAGTGGTAGTGCCCGCCCAGGATCGTGCGGACGTCGGACCCGCGCAGCACCGCGGCGAGGCGCTCGGTCTCCCGCAGCTCGATGATCTCGGCGGCCGGCACCAGCGGCGACGGGATCGGCGGGTGGTGCAGCGCCAGGATGGTGCCGTGCTCGGCGGGGGTCGCGAGGATCCCCGTCAGCCAGGCCAGCTGCCCGTCGGTGACCTCGCCGTGGTGCCACCCCGGCACGCTGGTGTCCAGGCTGACGATCCGCAGTCCGGCGACGTCGTACACCCGGTCCTGCGGGGCCTCGGACTCCTCGCCGAAGAGCTCTCGGGAGTACGCCGCGCGCTCGTCGTGGTTGCCCATGCACCAGACGACCCGGGCGCCGATGGACTCCGCGAACCGTTCGACCAGCTCACGCAGGGCGCGGTAGGCCTCCGGCTCCCCGCGGTCGGCGAGGTCGCCGGTGAGGACCAGGGCCTGGGGTGGCGGGTCGATCCGCGACAGCCGGTCGAGCACGGACCCGAAGCGGGCCACGGTGTCGATCGCGCCGTACTGGCGTGCCTCGCCGGCAAGGAGGTGCGTGTCGCTGACGTGGGCGACCACGTGACTGGGAGGCGGGAGCTGGCCGAACTGGGTCACCCGCCGAGCGTACGGCCGGCCTCGGTGAGGAGTCGCGCACGGCGTACCCAGAAGAGGACCCGGAGGCAGACGAGTCCGAGCACGAGCGCCACGATGCCGCAGACCGTCAGCACGTCGTGGTCCCCGGTGAACCCGAGCGCGATCAGGGCGACTCCCGCCGGCACGCAGGCACCTGCGCCGGCGGCGGCGACCCAGCGCACGCTCACACCCGCGCCGGCTCGATCCTGCCGGTGACCTCGCCGAGGGTGATCCGCCCGCCACCGGTGCCGGGCGCGGAGTAGCGGAGCGTCACCTCGTCGCCGTCCTCGAGGAAGGTGTGGCCGCCCGCGAACGGCTCGGTGCCGCCCCAGCTGAGCTCCAGGAACGAGCCGCGCGTCTCGGGATCGGGCCCGCTGATCGTGCCCGAGGCGAACAGGTCACCGGGCCGCGTCGAGGCGCCGTTCACGGTGAGGTGGGCGAGCATCTGGGCGGGCGACCAGTACATCGTCCGGTACGGCGGTCGGCTCACCACCTCGCCGTTGAGCACGACCTCGACCTCGATGTCGAGCCCTCGAGGCCCGCCCTCCCTGTTGGTCGAGCCTCGCTGGTCGGTGGTCGAGCCTGGCTCGTCGGTGGTCGAGCCTGGCTCGTCGGTGGTCGAGCCTGTCGAGACCAGGTACGGCAACGGCGCCGGGTCCTGGCCGGGCAGGTCGCACCACGCCGCGTCGAGCGCGGCCAGCGGCGTCACCCAGGCCGCGATCGAGGTCGCGAACGACTTGCCGAGGAACGGCCCGAGCGGGACGTACTCCCAGGCCTGGATGTCGCGGGCGGACCAGTCGTTGAGGCCGACGACGCCGAAGACGTGCTCGGCGAAGTCGTCGACGCCGATCCGCGACGCCAGCTCGGAGCCGCTCCCCACCACGAAGCCGAGCTCCGCCTCGATGTCGAGTCGTCGGCTGGGGCCGTACTCGGGGACCGGGGCTCCGCTCGAGCCGGTCCCGGTGGTCGCGCCTGTCGAGACCCGCTGCCCGCACGGCCGGACGACCGGCGTACCGCTGACGACGACCGTGCCGGCGCGCCCGTGGTAGCCCACGGGCAGGTGACGCCAGTTGGGGAGCAGCGGCTCCTGGTCGGGCCGGAAGATCCGCCCGACGTTGGAGGCGTGGTCGAGCGAGGCGTAGAAGTCGACGTAGTCGCCGACGCTGAAGGGCAGGTGCAGCACGAGGTCGTCGAGCGGCACCGCATCGGCGGTGGGCACCCGGTCGACGAGCTCGGCGCGGGTCCTCGCCCAGGCATCGGGCCCGAGCGCCAGGAACGTGTTGAGGGACGGTCGGGCGAACTCGTCTCGGCCGGTCAGCGCGTGGAGGTCGACCACGGCGTCGCCGTACCGGACGCCGACGCGCGGTGCTTCTCCCGGCACCGAGAAGACGCCGTAGGGCAGGTGGTCGATCCCGAAGCCCTCACTCATGGGGTGCCTCGAGCAGGCCCAGGCCCAGCAGGTCGTCGAGCGGGTCGCTGACGCTGCACGAGCCGTACGACGTGAACCAGCGCCGGGCACCGGCCAGGTCGCTGGTGCGGGCCATCGCGACCAGGTCGTTGGCGTAGTGGTCGTCGAGGACGGCGGCGACCTCGTCGGCCGACCCACCGTCGAACGCGACTCGCGTGGCGAGGAGGACGTTGAGGAAGCCGTGGTGCTCGAAGCCTGTCTCGTGGTCGCGATGGCGTACCGCGTGGTGGAGCCCGGCGGTGCACTTGTAGGAGGTCTCACGGTCGAGCGCCGCGTCGATCCAGGCAGCGACCGTCGGCGCGTCCGGGAACAGGTGCGCCTCGACGCCTCCGGTCCGGAACTTGAGGCGGGCTTCGGCCTCCGCGACGGCGTCGGCGGCACCCAGCCAGGCTGCCGTCGGCTCGGCCTGGGGGAGCTCGACGTAGACCTCGACCTCCTCGAGCCCCCCGTCCGCTCGTGCCGCGTCGACGGCGGTCAGGATGCGCCGGACGTTCCCGGCCGGGTCGTCGAGGTCGCGCACGGCGGCCTCCATGGCGACCAGCCGGTGACCCTTGCGGGCGGCCAGGGTCGCCACCCCGGCGACCGCTCCGGCGCCTCCGGTCAGGACGACCGCGACCGGGAGATCGGTCGGTACGTCGGGCAGCCGGGTGTCGGTGACGACCAGCGGGCCGACGAGGTCGGCGTACCACTCGCCCTGCCGGCCGCGGTAGGCCTCGACCGCGTCGGGGAGTGCGACATCACCCGGCGGGAAGATCGCGGCGTCGTCGACCAACCCGGCCCAGGCTGGGGGAAGGGTGCTCACGGAGCAGAGCCTTCCACAGCCCGGCCTAGACGAGTCGGGCGCGGCCCCGCTTGCGGAGCTGGTCGGCGACGATCACCCGCTGGACCTCGCTCGCGCCCTCCCAGATGCGCTCGACCCGCAGCTCGCGGAAGAAGCGCTCGGCGACGTTCTCGCGCATGTAGCCGCGGCCGCCGAAGACCTGGACCGCGCGATCGGCGACCCGTCCTGCCATCTCGGTGCTGTAGAGCTTGGCCATCGAGCACTGGGCGTGCGCGACCTTGAGGTCGAGCCCCTGGTCGAGGCCACGGGCCACCTCGTAGACCATCGCGCGGGCCGCGAAGAGCTCGGTCAGGCTGTCGGCCAGCAGGCCCTGGACGAGCTGCTTGTCGGCCAGCAGCTCACCCCCGACCTCGCGCTGGGCCGCGAACGCGGTCATCTCGTCGACCAGCCGCTCGGCGGCGCCGAGGCACCGGGTCGCGACCATCAGCCGCTCGTAGCGGAACCACTCGTAGACGAACGCCATGCCGTCGCCCTCGGAGCCGATCAGCTGGCTGACCGGCACGCGGACGTCCTCGAAGGCGACGACGGGGTGGTGATGGGCGATCGTGTGGGTGTACGCCGGGGTGCGGACCACGCTGATGCCCGGGGTGTCCTTGTCGGCCACGAAGAGCGCCTGGTCGCCGGCGTGCTCGCCGGTCGTCAACACGGCCTGGAACAGCACGTAGTCGGCCTTGTTGTACGACGTGACGTGCCACTTCACGCCGTTCAGCACGTAGTCGTCGCCGTCTCGGGCAGCGGTCGCCCTCAGGTCGGAGAGGTCGGAGCCGGCGTGCTCCTCGGTGATGGCGTAGCACTCCTCGCGGCGGCCCTCGACCGTCGGGATGAGGTAGGTGTCGCGCTGGTGGTCGTTGGCGACCGGCGGCCACCAGGCGGGCGGGGTGGTCAGGCACCAGGCGAGGGCGTTGGTGACGCGGCCGCCCTGCTCCTGGACCAGCACCTGCTGCAGATGGCTGAGGCCTCGACCGCCGACCGAGGCCGGCATGTTGGTCGCGGTCAGGCCGAGCTCGACCGCACGGGCCTCGAGGCGGTGGGCGACGTCGTCGGGCAGCTCGCCTTCGTGCGCCTCGGCGTACTCCTCGTGCGGGATGAGCTCGTCGGCGAAGCCACGGGCGCGGGCCTGGAGCTCGAGGTCGTCCGGAGTCAGTCCGTACACGCGCGCTCCTTCGGTGGTTCGAGCTGGTGTCGTGGGTCGGGCGGGTGTCGTGGGTCGAGCCGGTGTCGTGGGTCGAGCCTGTCGAGACCCGTTGACTGACTGTTCAGTCTATGCCAGCGTGACCGCCATGACCACTGTGCCGGACAGTGCCGACGCGGTCGTCGTCGGCGGCGGCACCATCGGCGCGTGGACCGCGTGGTTCCTCCGGCAGTCGGGCCTGGCGGAGGTCGTCCTCGTCGAGCGCGACACGCTCGGGCAGGGCGCCAGCTCGCGAGCCGCCGGCATGGTGCGCGCGCAGGGTGGTACCGAGGCCGCCGTACGACTCGGCATGTTCAGCCGCGACTTCTACGCCGGGCAGCAGGAGACGCTGGGGATCGACTCGGGCTTCGTCGCGCAGGGCTACTTCATGCCGTGCTTCTCGCAGGCCGAGGTCGAGCAGGCCCACGCCCGGATCGCCATGCAGCGGTCGCTCGGGCTGGAGGTGCGCTGGCTCGACGCCGACGAGGTCGACGCGAGGAACCCGTCGATGGCGCCCGGGCAGACGCTGGGGGCGTCGTACGCCGCGGGCGACGGCTACCTCGACCCGCCACGCAACGTGCTCGCCTACACCGCCGCGCTGTTCATGGCGGGGGTCCGCGTCTGCGAGCGGACCAGCTTCACCGGGCTCGCCCTCTCGGCGGGCCGGGTCGTCGGCGTCCACACCTCTGCCGGCGACGTCGCGACGCGCTGCGTCGTACTCACGGGTGGGCCGACGCTGGCGGCGGTCGGCGCGGCTGCCGGCGTCCGCATCCTGTCCGCCGGCGCGCGGCACCAGGTCGTGGTCACCCAGCCCCACCCCGACTTCGCGCCCGACCGGCTGCCGATGGTCTTCGACGTGGCGTCGGGGATCTACTGGCGGCCGTGGGAGGGCGGCCTGATGTGGGGGATGAGCAACCCCGACGAACAGGCGGGGGAGGCCTTGGCCTTCGACGACGACTACGCCCGGCTGATGGCGAAGCGGATGGCCGCCCTGGTGCCGACCACGGCGCGGGTCGGCGTACGCAAGACCTGGGCCGCCACCATCGACTTCACGCCCGACCACCTGCCGATCATCGGCCCGGCGATCGGGTCCGGTGGTGTCATCGGCGGCGCCTGGGTCGCGGCCGCGGGCGGGCACGGGATGATGTGGGGACCGGGCGTCGCCCAGGCGGCCGCGCAGCTGGCGGTCACCGGCACCACCGACGTGCTCGACGTGACCGAGCTCGGGCTCGACCGCTTCGACGCGTCCGGCCGCAGCCGACTGACCCCCGACCCGATCGCCCTGCCCTTCCCCGCGACCACCTCCTGACGCCGAGTCGGCGCAAAGAGGCAGCGAAATGACGTCGAGTCGGCGAAGACAGGCAGAGATCTGACGCCGAGTCGTCATGTGCCGACTCGGCGTTCTCAGGACGTCTGTTTGTGCCGACTCGGCGTTCTCAGGACGTCTGTCTGTGCCGACTCGGGCATCAGTGGGGCAGGACGAGCGCGTCGACGACGAGTGCGCCCTGGCCGGGTCCGGCGGGGCCGACCAGGACGGGGTTGAGGTCGAGGCCGTCGAGCACGTCTGCGAGCTCGACCGCGATCTGGCCGAGTGCGACGACGGCCTCGGTGAGAGCGTCGACGTCAGCGGGCGCCGACCCTCGGTAGCCGTCGAGCAGCCGCGAGACCCGCAGCCCGCGTACGACGTCACGGGCGATGTCGCGGTCGAGAGGCGGGAGAGCGACCCCACGTTCGGCGACCAGCTCGACGAGGGTGCCCCCGGCCGCGACCACCACGAGCGGGCCGAGCAACGGGTCGCGGACGATCCCGAGTGCGACCTCGACCCCCGACACCTGACGTTGTACGACGACGCGTGGCCCGAGGTGCGCGGCCAGGTCGTGGTACGCCGCAGCGAGCGCGACGGGGTCCGCGATGCCGGTGCGTACGCCGCCGGCCTCGGTCTTGTGATGGATCCCGGCCTCGTCGGTCTTGAGCACGACGGGCCAGCCGAGCCGCTCCGCCGCCGACACCGCCTCGTCGGCGCTCGTCGCCGACTCGGTGCCCACGACATCGATGCCGTAGGCGGCCAGCAGTGCGGCCCACTCCGCCGCCTCGAGCGCAGAACCGGCT
>JBAUWD010000478.1:0-2724 GCA_049583575.1 Nocardioides sp. | reverse complement strand
CGCTCTCGTGGGTCGAGCCTCCGCTCTCGTGGGTCGAGCCTCCGCTCTCGTGGGTCGAGCCTCCGCTCTCGTGGGTCGAGCCTGTCGAGACCCCACCGCGTACCAGGTGCGTGCCCCGGAAGCGCCCGTCGGACAGCGCCCGCCAGCCGCCGAAGCCGACGGCAGCCACCACTGCGACGAGCAGCACCCAGCGACCAGGCTCCATGTCGGCCCAACCCCCGAGCCGCGCGCGTCATTCCGCTCCTAGGGTGGACATGTGCGGATCGTGGTGATGGGTGCGGGCGGGATCGGCGGGACGATCGGCGGGCGTCTGCACCAGGCCGGGTACGACGTCGCCCTGATCGCCCGGGGCCCCCACGGCGAGGCGGTGCGGAGCCACGGGCTGGTCCTCGCCACGCCCGAGGAGCGGGTGACGCTGCGGATACCGGCGTACGCGCGAGCCTCCGAGGTCGACTGGACGCCGGACGACGTGGTCGTCCTGGCCGTGAAGAGCCAGGACACCGAGGGCGCCGCCCGCGACCTCGCGGCCGCGGCCGGCCCTGGTCTTCCCGTCGTCGCGGCCCAGAACGGCGTGGCCAACGAGCGCACCCTCGCGCGGTGGTTCGACCGTGTGCACGGGCTCTGCGTCATGTGCCCCACCGAGCATCTGGAGCCCGGCGCGGTCGTGGCCCACTCCGCACCGACCACGGGCATCCTCGACCTGGGGCTGTCCGTCGGCGGGACCGACGAGGTCGACGACGCACTGGCGGCAGCGCTGCGAGCCTCCCGGTTCGAGTCGGTCCCGCGGCCGGACATCATGCGGTGGAAGTACCGCAAGCTGCTCAACAACCTCGGCAACGCCGTCCAGGCCCTCTGCGGCACCGGCCTGAGCTCTCACGATGCCCGGGCCGTCCTCGAGCTGCTCGACACGGAGGCGCAGGCGGCGTTCGCTGCCGCCGGCATCGACCCCGTCACCGAGGCGGAGGACGACGAGCGCCGGGCCGACCATCTGCAGCTGCGCCCGGTCGCGGGCGCACGACGCGGTGGCGGTTCCACGTGGCAGAGCCTGGCGCGCGGCTCGGGCGTCGAGACCGACTACCTCAACGGCGAGATCGCCCTGCTGGGCCGGCTGTACGGCGTACCCACCCCGGCGAACTCCCGGATCCAGGCACTGATGACCGCTGCGGCGACGCGTGGGGCCCCACCGGGAGGGACGACGGCGGAGCAGCTCCTCGCGGAGCTGCGCCGCTGACCCGGCGGACCTGCTCAGCCGCCGGCGAACGGCGGCAGGAACTCCACCGACTGTCCCGGTCGCACCAGCACCGTGTCCGGGTCGCGGGAGGCGACCGGCTGGTCATCGACCAGCACGGAGCAGGACTCGAGCACTCCCGGCAGCCTGGTGCCGGGGTGCAGCGCCACCGCTCGTCGTACGACGTCGGTCAGGGTGAGCGGAGCGGTCGCCGGCAGCGCGTCGCCGGAGGCACCGGCCGCGGCGCGCGCGGAGGCCCAGTAGCGGACCGTGATCTCACCGTCCGCGTCCCGGTCGGGTGTCGTGCCCATGCCGGATATCCTGACGCATCGGTCCGCACGGGAGGAGCCCGGCCATGAGCACCCTGATGCTGCTCACGAGCGCGCTCCAGCCGAGCGCGGAGGTCCTCCCGGCGCTGGCCCTGCTCGGACACCAGGTGAAGATCCTGCCCGCCGAGGGCAGCGCCCTCCTCGAGGCGCCCGACGTCGACGTGATCCTCGTGGACGGCCGCCAGGAGCTCGCCCACGCGCGTGACCTCTGCCGGCTCCTGCGCACCACGGGCACCGACTGCCCGGTGCTGCTCGTCGTGACCGAGGGCGGCCTGGCCGTCGTCGCCCACGACTGGGGCATGGACGACGTCGTCCTCCACACCTGCGGGCCGGCCGAGCTCGAGGCCCGGATCCGGCTCTCGATCGGCCGGCTGCACGCCGAGCGTGACGACGGCGAGGCCGACGACCACGTGATCCGGTCGGGCGAGGTCGAGGTGGACGACGCGACGTACACCGCCCGGATCGGGCAGCGCCCGCTCGACCTCACGTTCAAGGAGTTCGAGCTGCTGAAGTACCTCGCCCAGCACCCCGGCCGGGTCTTCAGCCGCGACCAGCTGCTGCAGGAGGTCTGGGGCTACGACTACTTCGGCGGCACCCGCACCGTCGACGTCCACGTGCGGCGGCTCCGCGCCAAGCTCGGACCCGAGCACGAGACGCTGATCGGGACGGTCCGCAACGTCGGCTACCGGTTCGTGCTGCCGACCAAGGAAGCGGTCGCCTCGGTCGAGCGTTCCTCGGCGGCCGAGCCTGTCGACACCAGCGAGGGGACGCGCTGAGCGTCCGGCGGGTTCGCGACGACGACACCGCGGACGCCGTCGCCGTCGTCCTCGCCGTCGACGCGGACTGCCGCTCGGCCGACGGCGAGGGCGCCCTCGACGAGGCCGCGCTCATGGCGCTCGCTCACCACGGGCTGGACGCCGCGTCCCTGTGGCTGCACGCCGACGACGGCTTCGCCCTGCTGCGGGGCGGCGGTCTCGACATCGCCGTGTCCCCCGACGCTCGCGGCGCAGGGGTCGGTACGGCGCTCGCCCGTGCGGCGCTCGAGGTAGCACCGAACGACGTCACGGCGTGGTCGCACCGCGACGACCCGGCCGCGGCGGCGATCGCAGCTCGACTGGGCTTCACGGCCGTCCGGCGCCTGTGGGTGATGCGGCGCGACGCGGCGCC
>JBAUWD010000477.1:0-2243 GCA_049583575.1 Nocardioides sp. | reverse complement strand
AGCAGGTGGAGGGTGGCCACCACCTCGGCCACCTCGGGCAGTCGGATCAGCCCCGAGAGGCCGACGATCTCGACGGGTACGTCGCGCTCCGTGAGGGCGTCGAAGACGTCGGCGGCATGGGCGTTGTCGCGCGTGAGCACACCGATGTCGGACCACGCGGCGCCGGCGTCGTGGGCCGCCTCGACCTCGTCGCCCAGCCACGCGAGCTCGTCGGCCTGGGTCGCGAGCACCCGCGTCGACACCGTGCCGCGGCCCGCGTCGGGCGGCGCAGCCAGCCGGACCACCTGGCCGGCGTACGCGGTGTGGAGCGGCTCGGCGAGCCGGTTGGCGACCTCGAGGATGCGACGGTCGGACCGGCGACTGACGGTCAACGGGTAGGTCTCGACCGCTCCGCCCGCGAAGGTGCGGGCGAAGTGCAGGATGTTGGACACCGAGGCGCCGCGCCATCCGTAGATCGCCTGGTTGGGATCGCCGACGGCGGTCACGGCGTGGCCGTCGCCGAAGAGCCGCGACAGCATCGTGGCCTGGGCCACGGAGGTGTCCTGGTACTCGTCGAGCAGGACGACCCGGAACCGCTCCCGCTCGAGCGCGCCCACCTCGGGCTGCTCGACCGCCAGCCGGGCGCCGAGCTCGATCTGGTCGGAGAAGTCCATCAGGCCCAGCTCCCGCTTGAGGTGGCGGTAGCCGCGGACCAGCGCCATCAGCTCGCGTCGACGCTCGATCGTGTTGATCGCCTTGGCGGGCGCCGCGAGGTAGGTCTTGCGCTGCCGGCCGCCCTGCTCCTCCTCGAGCGCTCGGAGGAAGGCCCGCTCGGCCTCCTCGTCGAAGGCGAGCACCTGCTCGGGTGAGACGAGGTGCTCGCTCATCGCTGCGTCGAGGGCTAGGAGGTTCTGGATCGCGGTCGGTGGATGGTCGGTCAGGAACCGCACCTCGGCGGTGTGCCGCTCGACCACCCGGGCGCCGAGCTGGTACCGCGAGGCGTCGGACAGCACCCGGGTGTCGGGCTCGTGCCCGATGCGCAGCCCGTGGTCGGTGAGGAGCCCCGCGGCGTAGGCGTTGTAGGTGGCGACGGTCGGCTCGATGGTGTCGGACTCCCCGGCCGTCTCGGCGCCGGGGTCGGGCAGCAGGCCCGCGGCCGCGAGTGACTCACGCACCTTGGCCCTCAGCTGGCCCGCGGCCTTGGTGGTGAAGGTCAGGCCGAGCACCTGGTCGGAGCGCACCTGACCCGTCGCGACGAGGTGGACGACCCGGGCGGCCATCAGGGTGGTCTTGCCGGACCCCGCCCCCGCGATCACGATCGTGGGGGCGAGCGGTGCCCGGATCGCGGCCCACTGCTCGGCGCTGGGCGTGAAGTCCCAGCCCATCAGCGCGCCGAGCTCCTCGGCGGTCCGGATCCTCACCGGCTGGTCACCGACCCGGCGCCCTGCACGGGGCAGATCGGCTTGAAGTCGCAGTCGCGGCAGTGGTCGCCCGCGACCGCGGGGAAGGTCTCGTGGCGGACCAGTGCGGCGGCGCTCTGCATCGCGCCCCGCAGTGCCTGGCGCTCGGGGCCGTCGTCGGGGAAGACGGGCTGCTGCTGGACGACCGCGGTGTCGCCGTCGGGGAGGCCGAGCTGGACCAGCTCCGCCCCACCGGACTCGGCCGACGCATGCGTCAGCTCGTCCACCGCGCCGTGGTCGACGGCGAACTGGTAGACCGCCAGCTGGACGTGCCGCTGCACCGCCGGCGCGGTGGGGGCGGCCTTCTGGGTCTTGAGGTCGACCACCACGACCCGGCCGTCGGAGTCGAGCTCGAGGCGGTCGGCGTACCCGTGGAGGCGGATCTGCTCGCCGCTCTCGAGCTCGACGACGGTCTCGAACCGCTGCTCGGTGCCGACCAGCGTGCGTGGGTTGTGCTCGTGCCACTCGAGGAACCGGCTCAGCGCGACCTCGATCCGGCCGTGCTCGCGAGCGGCCGACCACGGGGTGCGGAAGTGCAGGCGGCCCCAGACCTCGTCGACATGGCGCATCAGGAGGTCGAGGTCGGGCTCGACCTCGCCCGTGGCGACGCGCTGGGCCAGGGCGTGCACGAGCTGGCCGATGTTGGCGGACTGGTGGGCGGCGCCCGCGCCCCCCGCCTCGGTGGACAGGAACCACCGGGTGGGGCAGAGCATCACGGCCTCGAGCATCGACGCCGAGAGGGGCACGGGCGCGTCGGGGTCGCGCACCGGCTGGACCGAGCGGGTCGTCGCGCGGGTGCCCCAC
>JBAUWD010000476.1:0-3384 GCA_049583575.1 Nocardioides sp. | reverse complement strand
CCTCCTCGACCGCCCAGTAGACGGCCTCGGGGGTGGACGGGCAGCCGAGGTCGACGCTGGTGCCGGCCGGGCCGAACGCCGCGGCCGCCTGGCGCAGGGACTCGCGCACCGCGAACGCGAGCATCAGGGGCGGCTCCCCGACGGCCTTGGAGCCGTAGACGGCGCCGTCCTCGTGGGCGTGGTCGAGCAGGTCGACCCGGAAGTCGGGGGGCATCTCGGAGAAGCTCGGCAGCTTGTAGGTGCTGGCCGACTGGGTCGACAGGCGGCCGCGGTGCGGGCCGTCGCTGTGGTCCCAGCGCAGGTCCTCGAGCGTGAGCCAGCCGGCGCCCTGCACGAAGCCGCCCTCGATCTGGCCGATGTCGACCAGAGGGGACAGGCTGTCGCCGACGTCGTGGACGATGTCGACCCGCAGGGTGCGGTAGGCACCGGTGAACCCGTCGACCTCGGTCTCGGCGACGCAGGCGCCGTACGCGAAGTACTTGAACGGCGATCCCTGCATGACCGTGGAGTCCCAGTGGAGCCCCTCGGTGCGGTAGTAGCCGGCCGCGAACAGCTGCACCCGGGCGAAGTACGCCGCGTGCACGAGCTCGGCCCACGGCAGGGTCTGCGACGTACCGAGTCCGGAGACGACGCCGTGGCGGAACCGGACGTCGGCCGCGGGCACCCCGAGCCGGCCGGCGGCGACCGCGGAGAGGCGCGCGGTGATCTGCTCGCAGGCGTTCTTCACGGCACCGCCGTTGAGGTCGGCTCCGGACGACGCGGCCGTGGCCGACGTGTTGGGCACCTTGTCGGTGCGCGTCGGTGCCAGCCGGACGTCGGCGAGGGGGACGCCGAGGGTGGTCGCGGCGACCTGCAGCATCTTGGTGTGCAGGCCCTGACCCATCTCGGTGCCGCCGTGGTTGACCAGGACCGAGCCGTCCTTGTAGACGTGCACGAGCGCCCCGGCCTGGTTGAACGCCGTCAGGTTGAACGAGATGCCGAACTTGACCGGCGTGATCGCGAGGCCCCGCTTGGTGTGCGGGTGCGCGGCGTTGAACCGGGCGATCTCGCCGGTGCGGGTGGCGAAGTCGGACGACGCGAGCACCTGGTCCCAGGCCGCGGCGGCCCGCTCCGGGTGCCGCACCGGCTGGCCGTACGGCGTGGTCTGCCCGTCGACGTAGAAGTTGCGCCGGCGCAGGTCGGCGGCCTCGATCCCGAGCAGGGGAGCGCAGCGACCGAGGATGTCCTCGAGGACGAGCATGCCCTGCGGGCCGCCGAAGCCGCGGAACGCGGTCTGGGACGTCTTGTTGGTGCGGGCGATCCGGCCGTTCACGCGGATGTCGGGGACCCAGTAGGCGTTGTCGACGTGGCACAGCGCCCGGGCCAGCACGGGCTCGGACAGGTCGAGGCTCCAGCCACCGTCGGCGGTCAGGGTGGCGTCGAGCGCCATGATGCGGCCGTCGTCGTCGAAGCCCACCCGCCACTGGGCATGGAACCCGTGCCGCTTGCCCGACATCGTGAGGTCCTGGGTGCGGTTGAGGCGCAGCCGCACGGGTCGGCCGGTCAGCGTGGCCCCGAGGGCAGCGATGGCGGCGAACCCGTGGGGCTGCATCTCCTTGCCGCCGAAGCCGCCGCCCATCCGCAGGCACTGCACGGTGACCTCGTGGCTGGGGACGCCGAGCACGTGGGCCACGATCTCCTGCGTCTCCGACGGGTGCTGGGTGCTGCTCTGGACGAAGATCTGCTCGTTCTCGTCGACCAGGGCCAGCGCTGCATGCGTCTCGAGGTAGAAGTGCTCCTGCCCGGCGAACTCGAACTCGCCGTGGAACACGTGGGTCGCCCGCTCGAGCCCGGCCTCCACGTCGCCGCGCTGCACCGTGGGCTGGGCGCCCTGGAAGCTGCCGGCCGCGATCGCCTCGGGCAGGGTCACCAGCGACGGCAGCGGCTCGTAGTCCACCTCGACCGCCTCGGCGCCGCGTCGTGCGGCCTCGAGGGTCTCGCCGAGGACCCAGCAGACCGCATGCCCGCGGAAGCGCACCTCGCTCGGGAAGAGCGGCTCGTCGTGCTTGACCCCGGCGTCGTTCACTCCCGGGACGTCGTCGGCGGTGAGCACGCGCACCACGCCGGGCACGGCGTACGCCGGCTCGACGCGCAGGGCGGTGACCAGCGCGTGGGTGTGGGGCGCCTGGACCGGGTAGGCGTGCAGGACGTCCTTCGTGCGCGGGTGGAGGTCGTCGGTGTAGAGGGCGGTGCCGGTGACGTGCAGGGCTGCACTCTCGTGGGGCATGGTCTGCCCGACGATCGCGTCGTCCGGCCGCTGGGAGAGGTGGCTCATCCGGGCTCCCCGTGCGAGCCGCGGCGAAGCGAGGGTCTGGATGTGGTGTTCATGCTCCGACCTCCTGGTCGGGGGACGCCCCGGGATGCTCGGCGTACAGCTTGCGCAGCGCCTGGCCGAGCATGGCCGCGCGGTAGCGGGAGCTGGCCCGGTGGTCGTCCATCGGCGTGCCTTCCAGGGCGAGCGTGCGAGCGGCCGACTCGACGGTCTCGGAGGTCCAGGGCCGCCCGACGAGGGCGTCCTCGGCGGCGACGGCGCGGATCGGGGTGGCCGCGACCCCACCGAGCCCGATCCGGGCGCGGCGCACGACGCCGTCGGTCACGTCGAGCGCGAAGCCCACCGCCACGCTGGAGATGTCGTCGAAGCGGCGCTTGGCGATCTTGTGGAAGGCGGTGAGCCCGGCCAGTGGCAGGGGGATGCGGATCTCGCGGATCAGCTCCTCGGGCCGGCGCACGGTCTGCCGATAGCCGGTGAAGTAGTCGGCCAGCGGCACGGAGCGCTCGCGCACCGGCCCGCCCCCGGCGTCGCTCGAGACCAGGAGGAGTACGGCGTCGAGGGCGAGCAGCACGGGGGGAGTGTCGCCGATGGGCGACCCGGTGCCGAGGTTGCCGCCGATGGTGGCGCCGTTGCGGATCAGCCGGGACGCGAACTGCGGGAAGAGCTCGGCCAGCAGTGGGACGCGACCGTCGAGGGCGCACTCGATCTCGGTGAGCGTCAGCCCGGCGCCGATCCGGATCTCGTGCTCGCCGATCTCCAGGTCACGCAGCTCGGGGAGCCGGTCGATGGCGACCACGAGGGCCGGTCGGCTGCCGCGGAGGTTGACCTCGACCCCGATGTCGGTGGAGCCCGCGACCAGCGTCGCGTCCGGGTGCGCGGCCAGGATCCGGAGCGCCTCGGAGAGGTCGGACGGGCGGACGAACTCGGCGTCGTCGGCGCTCAGCCGGGTGGCCGCAGCCGCGGGGGCCGGCTGCTCACGGCGTACGGCGAAGGGATCGTCGGCGGGCGCCTTGCCGAGGGCGTAGGCCGCGTCCTTGATCGGGCGGTAGCCGGTGCACCGGCACAGGTTGCCG
>JBAUWD010000475.1:0-8254 GCA_049583575.1 Nocardioides sp. | reverse complement strand
CGGCAGGCTGCCGAGTCCGTCGAGCGAGATGTCGAGCTTGATCGACAGGTTCGTGTAGTCGCCCATCTGCAGGTTGCGGGCGACCTGGGGGTCGCGACCGACGACCTCGTCGACGAACGGGTAGGTGAGCGCGACGTTGAAGGCGTTCACGAAGTCGCTGCCCGACGCCTGCAGCCGCCCGAGCACCGGGCTGAGCTGGCGCAGGGTGTCGATCGTCGACCGCTTGGACAGCTGGATGACGTGGACGCCGACGCCGCTCAGGTGGGCCAGCGCGCGGAGCATCCGGACCAGGTCGTGGCGCTGGGCGTCGATCGAGTGCAGGGCTCCGGGGAGCTCGCCGAGGGTCGCGTCGATGGTGGAGCGCTGCTTGTTCAGCGAGACCGAGAGCCGGTTCAGGCCCTGCAGCGCCTGCACGATCTCGTGGCGGTGCCGGTCGAGCCGGCCGGAGAGCGACCGGATCTGGTGGAGCACGGAGCGGGCCTCGCCCTCGCGACCGTGCAGGGTGCGGTTCAGCTCGCGGGTGATCGTCTGCAGCTGGCCGACGCCTCCGCCGTTCAGCAGCAGGCTCAGGGCACCGAGCACCTGCTCGACCTCGGGGTTCTGGCCGGTGTGGGCGAGGGGGATGAC
The DNA here is from genome assembly GCA_049583575.1 of Nocardioides sp. Taxonomy (GTDB): domain Bacteria; phylum Actinomycetota; class Actinomycetes; order Propionibacteriales; family Nocardioidaceae; genus Nocardioides. The sequence goes on along the minus strand of JBAUWD010000475.1, from coordinate 7,627 downwards.
GTCGCCCGTCGTCAGCCGGTTGCTGCTCGGGTCGTGGGCGGGGGCCGCCAGCTCGACGAACTTCTCACCGAGCAGGCTCGTCTGCTGGATCGACGCGACGGCGTTGTCCGGCAGCGACGTGTCGTGGCGCAGCTGCATCGTGACCTCGGCGGTGTAGCCGTCGAGCGATATGTCGGTGATCTTGCCGACGGTCACGTCGTCGACCTTGACCGTCGACTGGGGCACCAGGTCGAGCACGTCGCGGAACTCCGCCTTGACCGTGATCGGGTTGCTCCCGACGTCGACGCCGCCGGGCAGCGGCATCTTGTAGACGTCGAACGAGCAGCCCGTGAGCGTCATCGCGGCGGCGACCACGGCGACGACGATCCGGACGGTCCGCCGGGGGGAGGTACGACGCGTCATCGGGCACCGCCCGCCACGAGCCCGCCGAGGGTCGGATCGGTGCGGTCGGGCGTGGTCCGGCCCGGACCACGTCTGTGGGTCAGCGCCCCCGTCCGGCCGTTGCCGAGGATCTGCCGGATCGCGTCGCACGCGCTGCCGCTCTGGTTGGCCTGGTCGAGGATGCCGCACAGGAAGGTCGCCGGGTCGGAGCTGATCTGGTGCCCGATCTCGCCGAGGTTGGCCCGGGTGTCGAGGGTGCCGGCCTGGGGGTTGTAGGTCAGCAGCAGGTTGTTCAGCGCGAGCGGAGCGTCGCGCAGGGTCTCGGCCAGGGCGGCGCGCTGCTTGACCAGGATCCTGGTCACCCGGTCGAGCCCGGTGATGTTCTTGCCGAGGATCGCGCGGTTGTCCTTGACGAAGCCCGAGACCTGGCGCATGGCGACCGAGAGGTTGTGCAGCGAGGCGGACAGGTCTCCGCGCTCGCCCTTCAGCATGTGGGAGACCGAGGCCAGCGACCGGTTGAACGACCGGACCGTACGGTCTTTGCGCGACAGCGTGTGCACGAAGCCCTCGAGCTGACGCACGGAGCCGAACAGCTGGTCCTTGTTGTCGGACAGCGTGCCGCTGAGGTGGCTGAAGCTCTCGATGGTCCGGTGGAACTTCTTGCCCTGGCCGCCGAAGTTGGCCGCTGTGGTGTCCAGCAGGTCGGTCAGCGCCCCCTTCCTGTTGGCGCCGTTGGGCCCGAGGGCGACGGTCAGGTCGTCGAGGCTGGAATAGATCTGGTCCAGCTCGAGCGGCACCGCCGTACGGTTCAACGAGAGGTTCGCGCCGCTGGCGAGCACCGGACCTCCGGAGTACGCCGGGGTGAGCTGCACGAACCGGTCGCCCACGATCGAGGGCGAGACGATGACGGCCTTCGCGTTCGCCGGGACCTGTACGTCGGCGTCGTAGTGCATCTTGACGATCACGTCGGTGCCCGACGGGGTGACCGAGTCGATCTTGCCGACGGGCACACCCAGCACGCGTACGTCGCTGCCCTGGTAGATCGAAACGGTGCGGGGGAACTCCGCGGTCAAGGTCTTCCGGTGACCCCCGCCGAACAGGAAGGTGACCATCCCGACCGCGACGAGCGCGAGCAGCAGCACGGGGAGGACGAGCCTGGTCAGGATGCGCATCTCAGCCACCCACCTGCGGGACCGGCGGGATGTTCTGGATGTAGGTGTCGAACCACGGGCCGTTGCCCAGCGTGTTGGCGAACACGCGGTAGAACGGCGCCATCAGCCGCAGGCTCTGGTCGATCTGGTCGGAGTCCTTGTTGAGGACGTCGACCACGCTGTTGAGGTGGGTGAGGGCGGGCTCGAGGTCGCCGCGGCTCTGCCGGACCAGCCTGGTCAGCTGCACCGACAGCTCGGAGGTGGACGTCAGCAGGTCGTGGATCGCCTGGCGCCGCTTGTCGATGGCCTTGAACAGCACCGCCGAGTCGCGCATCAGACCGACGACGTCCTGGTCGCGGGCGTCGAGCGTGTGGGAGACGCCGCGGAGGTGCTGCAGCAGGGTGCCGATCTGGGCGTCCCGCGAGGCGAGGTTGCTCGAGAGTGCCGACACCCCGGCGAGGGCGTGCCGGAAGTCGGTCGGGGTGTTGCGGGTCAGGTCGGCGAGCGTGGTGAGGCTGTGGGCCAGCTGGTGGGTGTCGATCTGCTCGGAGGTGTGGGCGAGACCCGAGAACGCCTGCACCACGTCGTACGGCGACTGGGTGCGCGAGACCGGGATCTCGCTGCCCTGCGCGAGCTGGCCCGGCCCGGCCGGCTCGAGCGAGAGGTACATCGCCCCGAGCAGCGTCTTGACCTTGATCGCGGCCCGGGTGTCGGTGCCGAAGGCGGCGCCGTCCTGGATGCGGAAGGCGACCTTGACGTGGTCGCCGTCCAGGGAGACCGAGTCGACCTTGCCGACCCGGACCCCGGCGATGCGGACCTCGTCGTTCGCCTCGAGCCCACCGGCCTCGCTGAAGTCGGCGTAGTAGGTGCTGCCCCCGCCGATGATCGGCAGCTTGTCGGCGTTGAAGGCGAGCAGGATCAGACCGATGACCACGGCGATGCTGATCGCCCCGATCACGACCGGGTTGCGCTCGCGGAAGGGCACGCTCATCTCGAGACCCCCGGGGAGGTGCGGGCGCCGCGTGCGTTGGTCGAGGTCATTGCAGGTTGCACCTGCTCGAGCCGGTCTGGTAGCTCACCGGGACCGCGGTCTTGCCGATCCGGATCTGGCCGGTGAAGTCGCAGAGGTAGAAGTTGAACCACGAGCCGTAGATCGCCGTGCGGCCGACCTTCGTCAGCTTGATCGGCAGCACCTGCAGGGTCCGGTCGATCTCGGCCCTGCCGCGGTCGAGGTTCGCGGCGAAGCCGCGCAGGTGGTGGAGGTCGGAGACGAACGGCGCCCGGATGCCGGAGACCAGGTCGGCGGTCTGCGTCGACAGGCTGGAGATCTGGTCCAGCGAGCCCAGGATCGCACCGCGGTCGTGCTTCAGCCCGCCGACGAACTGCCGGAAGGTCGTGATCAGGTGGTTGAGCTGGTGGTTGCGGTGGCCGACGTGGGCGAGGACGGAGTTCAGGTTGGTGATCAGCTGGCCGATCACGTGGTCGCGGTCGGCGAGGGTCTGGGTGAGGGACGCCGTGTGCGCGAGCATCCCGTCGAGGGTGCCTCCCTGGCCCTGGAACACCTGGATGATCTCGTAGGACAGCTCGTTGACGTCGGCCGGTGACAACGCCTGGAACAGCGGCTTGAAGCCGTTGAACAGCACGGTGAGGTCGAGCGCCGGCGACGTGTGCGAGACCGGGATCGTCGAGCCGGGGTCGAGCACGCCGGTGCTGCCGATCTCGTTGGTGAGGGCGATGTAGCGCTGTCCGACGAGGTTGCGGTAGCGGATGTCGGCGTGCGTGGACCGCGTCAGCGCCGTCTCGCTGGCGACGCTGAACGTCACCATCGCGCGGGTGCGGTCGACGATCGAGATGCCCTGGACCGAGCCGACCTTCACCCCGGCGATGCGCACGTCGTCGCCTTTGACGAGCCCGGTCGCGTCGACGAACTCCGCCCGGTAGGAGTGCGTCGAGCCGAACGAGATGTTGCCGATGACGATCGCGAGCACGCCGGTCGCGAGCGCGGTCACCACCATGAACACGAGCAGCTTGACCAGGGCCGAGAGGGTCTTCGCGTCGAGTCGCGTCATCGCAGCGACACCCTCGCGCCGCGGGCCATCGGCCCGACCAGCAGCACGCCGAGGTCGGGCACGTCGGGGGCCGGCACCCCCAGTGACGGGCCGAGCAGGCTCTTGAGCACGCCCGCCTCGGCCGCGCCGCCGGCGTAGCCGGTGCCGCGCGTGTAGTACGACGGAGCCACCCGGTCGGTGCCCTTGCCGGTCGGGGTGTTCACGCCGTCGTTGAAGTTCGGCTGGTGCCGCACCGGGTTGGCCTGGCTCCACGGTGGGTCCGGCAGGTGCAGGCAGTTCGGGCCGCGGGTGTCGCCGTACACCGGCCGGTCGGCCGCGGTGTAGCCGCGGGGCTGGTGGGGCAGCGTCTCGAGCACGATGTGCAGGGTGAAGCCCCGGAAGGCCTGCGCCTCGAGCCTGCCGCTGCGGACGAGCCCGCCGAGCAGGCAGGGATACTCCGGTGCGTAGCGGGCGAGCAGCTGCGCCTGGGGCCGGCTCACCTGTCCGAGCCGGATGATGTTGTCGCCGTTCTGACGGAGGAAGTCGTGGGCGGTGTCGGAGAACGCCGTGACGTCGCTGAAGAGCATCTGCAGCTGCTGACGTCGGGCGTGGAGGGTGCCGGTCGTCTTGATGGTGTTGCGCAGGATCTGGGCGATGGACGGCATCACGTCGGCGTAGGTGTTGGAGACCTCGGCGGTGAGCCGCAGGTCCGCGACGATCTGAGGGATCTGCGGGTTGACCCGCTTGAGGTAGTGGTCGACGGTCACCAGGTCGTTGCCGAGCTGGTTGCCACGTCCCTCGAGCGCGGTGGAGATCGCGTTGAGGGTCATGTTGACGTCGGCGGGCTGCACGGTGCGCAGCAACGGGTAGAGGTCGGCGAGCACCTTCTGCACCTCGACCGGCACGTCGGTGTGCGTGATCGTGGCGCCCGGCCGGAGCGAATCCGGCGACGGCTGCTCGGGTACCACGAGAGACACGTACTTCTCGCCGAACAGGGTCTTGGGCACGATCGCCCCCGTGACGTTGGCGGGGATGGTGTGCAGCTGGCCCGGGTAGATGCCGAGCCTGACCTCGGCGCCACGGTCGGTCGCGGTGAAGCCGAGCACCTCGCCCACGATCACGCCGCGGATCTTCACGTCGGCCTGCCGGGGCATCTGCAGCCCGATCGTCGAGGTGTCGAGCGTGACCTCGTCGAAGCTCGTGAACCTCTGGGTGAAGACACCGTAGGTGAACCACACGCCCGCCAGGAGCAGGCAGATGAAGGCCACGCCGAGGACCTTGAACCGGATGCCGCCGACCATGGTCAGCCCGCCAGCCGGACGGTCGTCGTCGCGCCCCAGATCGCCATCGACAGGAACAGGTCGATCACGTTGATCGCCACGATGCTGGTGCGGACGGCCTTGCCGACGGCCACGCCCACGCCGGCCGGCCCGCCGGACGCGTTGTAGCCGTAGTAGCAGTGGATGAGGATGACCGTGACCGCGAAGACGAGCACCTTGCCGAACGACCAGAGCACGTCTCCCGGGGGCAGGAACGTGTTGAAGTAGTAGTCGTAGGTGCCGGTGCTCTGGCCGAAGAAGCGGGTGACCGTCAGCCGGGTCGCGAAGTACGACGACAGCAGCCCCACGACGTACAGCGGGACGATCGCGATCAGCCCGCCGACGATCCGGGTGCTCACCAGGAACGGCAGGGAGGGGACGGCCATCACCTCGAGTGCGTCGACCTCCTCGGAGATCCGCATCGCGCCCAGCTGGGCGGTGAAGCCGCAGCCGACCGTCGCCGCCAGGGCGATCCCGGCCACCAGCGGTGCGATCTCGCGGGTGTTGAAGTAGGCCGACACGAAGCCGGAGAACGCCGCGGTGCCGATCTGGTTGAGGGCGGCGTACCCCTGGAGGCCCACCTCGGTGCCGGTGAAGAAGCACATCGCGGTGATCACGCCGACGGTGCCGCCGATGACGGCGAGGGCGCCGGAGCCGAGCGTGACCTCGGCCAGGATCCGCAGGATCTCCTTCTGGTAGCGGACCAGCGTCTTGGGGGTCCACGCGAGCGCACGCAGGAAGAACGCAAGCTCCGCGCCCAGGTCGTCCAGCGTGCGGAGGGGCCTCTCGTAGACCGCTCTGAGGTTCGCCACGGCCTCGTCAACCCGTCTTCGGCGGCACGAGCTGGAAGTAGATCGCGCTCATCACGAAGTTGACGACGAACAGCAGCATGAAGGAGATGACGACCGACTCGTTGACCGCGTCGCCGACGCCCTTCGGCCCGCCACCCGCGTTCATCCCCTTGTACGAGGCGACGATCGCCGCGATCATCCCGAAGACGAGCGCCTTGGCCATCCCCTGGTAGAGGTCGGGCAGCTGGGCGAGCGCGGTGAAGCTCGCGAGGTAGGCACCGGGGGTGCCCCCCTGGAGGACCACGTTGAACACGTAGCCGCCGGCGACGCCGACGACGCTGACCAGGCCGTTCAGGAAGACCGCGACCATCATGCAGGCGAGGACCCGTGGCACGACGAGACGCTGGATCGGGTCGATCCCGAGCACCATCATCGCGTCGAGCTCCTCGCGGATCTTGCGCGAGCCGAGGTCGGCCGCGATCGCCGACCCGGCGGCACCGGCGATCAGCAGCGAGGTGGCGATCGGACCGGCCTCCCGCACGACGGCGAGCACCGATGCCGATCCCGTGAACGACTGGGCGCCGAACTGCTTGATCAGACCGCCCACCTGCAGGGCGATGACGGCACCGAACGGGATCGCGACCAGGGCCGTGGGCACGATCGTCACCGACGCGATGAACCACGCCTGCTGGATGAACTCGCGCATCTGGAACGGGCGTCGGAAGATCCCGCGTCCCACGTCGAGGCCGAAGGCGAAGAGCTTGCCGGCGGTCCCGATCGGGGCGAGGACGCGCGCGGAGGTGAGGGTGGCCACGTCAACCGCCTACGCGCATCGACATGTTCTCCGTGAAGGAGCCCGGAGGCGGTACGACGTGGTTCGCGCGGCACCACTCGCCGGGCGGCCGCTGGCTCCGGCGCGGGATCCCGTTGGAGGGTTCCTGCTGGAGCGGGATCGGCGGCAGCGGCGGCAGCTCCTGGCCCCGCTCCGCCTCGAGCTCGTCGGCGTCCTTCTCCTCGGACATGCCGATCGGGCCGATGGTCTGGGCGTTGAGGAACTGGCGCACCACCGGCTCCTCCGACGACAACAGCATCTCGCGCGGGCCGAACATCGCGAGGTGACGGTGGTAGAGCAGGCCGATGTTGTCGGGCACCGTGCGGGCGGTGTTCACGTCGTGGGTGACGATCAGGAACGTCGCCTCGATCTGGGCGTTCAGGTCGATGATCAGCTGGTTGAGGAACGACGTGCGGACCGGGTCGAGCCCGGAGTCCGGCTCGTCGAACAGGACGATCTCGGGGTCGAGCACGAGGGCCCTCGCCAGGCCGGCGCGCTTGCGCATGCCGCCGGAGATCTCGCCCGGCAGCTTGTCCTCGGCTCCGAGCAGACCGACCAGGTCCATCTTCTCCATGACGATCGTGCGGATCTCGGACTCCGACTTGCGGGTGTGCTCGCGCAGGGGGAAGGCGACGTTGTCGTAGAGGTTCATCGAGCCGAACATCGCGCCGTCCTGGAACAGCACGCCGAAGAGCTTGCGGATCTCGTAGAGCTGCTTCTCGGGGCAGGTCGTGATGTCGACGCCCTCGATCACGACGCTGCCGCGGTCGGGCTTGAGCAGCCCGATCAGCGTCTTGAGGAGCACGGACTTGCCCGTGCCGGACGGGCCGAGCATCACGCAGATCTCGCCCGCGGGAACGCTCAGGGTGACGTCGCCCCAGATGAGCTGTTTGCCGAAGGACTTGGTCAGACCCTCGATCTGGATCTCCACACCCATGGGTCTGCTGCCCTCCCAGAATCAGCCGGCCACGCGGGGAACGTGTTCGTCGTACGCGTTCTCAACGGCGGCGACCCCGAGAAGTTACGGGCGCGTCACCATCAGGTCACGTCCCGCTCCGCCACCCCTGCGTGCCCTGTCCGGCCCGCCGCGCCCCGGGTACGGCAG
>JBAUWD010000474.1:0-3974 GCA_049583575.1 Nocardioides sp. | reverse complement strand
AGCGGGACGTGTCCGCCCGAGTGGTCGACGAGAGCGGACCCCGCGCTGCCCTGGGGGGCCGCCCAGGCCTTCCCGCCGGCCAGGGCGGCGAGCCCGGAGCCGGCGACCCCGGCCAGGACCGACGGGGCGAACCAGCGGCGTCCGTCAGGCATCCGGCCGTTCCGCCTGCCAGACCAGGTCGGCGTCGAAGCAGGTGTGATCGCCCGTGTGGCACGCGGGCCCCTCCTGGTCGACCTGGAGGAGCACGGTGTCGCCGTCGCAGTCGAGCCGCACCGCCCTGACCCACTGTCGGTGGCCGGAGGTCTCGCCCTTGACCCAGTACTCGCCGCGGCTGCGGCTCCAGTACGTCGCCCGGCCGGTGGCGAGCGTCCGAGCCAGCGCCTCGTCGTCCATCCAGCCCAGCATCAGCACCTGGCCGGTGTCGTGCTGCTGGACGATCGCCGGGACCAGTCCGGCGTCGTTGCGGCGCAGACGCGACGCGACGGCCGGGTCGAGGTCCATGCCGTCAGTCTCCCATCGGCCCGAGGCCCCGGCCGGCCCGGTCCGCAACCGGTCGGGCGGCAGTGGCCCGGGAGCCACCCGCTTGGTCAAGTTTCCGGCGTTCTGCGACGCGAGGCGGTGGTCTGCGTCTACCTTCTTGATGTTGTGGCCAGACCCCCCAAGTGCCCATGGTCACACGAACGGCGCTCGCGCTCTCCATGCGGGCGCCGTTCCGGCATCTCGGCCCTTGACGCGCGCGCGAGACTCACGGGGTGGACTACTCCTACGACGCCACGACCCTCGGGATCGCCCTCGGCCTGGCGGCGCTCGTCGTCTGGTGCTACGCGGTGTACGACTTCTCGAGGACGGACGAGGCCGACATCCAGACCTTCGACCGTACGGTCTGGCTCGTCCTCCTCACCCTCGGCAGCGTCCTCGGCGCGCTGCTCTGGCTCAGCAGCGGCCGCCCCCGCAGCCGATGACCTCAGCCGCGCAGGCGTCGTGACGTGATCGGGTTCTCGGAGCCGGCCCACGCGATCTCGACGTAGGTGCCCTGTGGGTCGCACAGGTACGCCGAGTGGCCGGCGAAGAACTCGGCGTCGACCGGCTCCTTGGTCACCTCGGCACCCGCCGTGCGCAGCCGGTCGGTCAGCCCGTCCACCTCCTCTGCGGAGTCGACCATGATCCCGATGGTGAACCGGATCCCCCGTTGCCGGGCTCCGGCTCGCGGCGACCGTCGCGGGCGAGCTGGACCACCGGGAACGGGGCCAGCACGACCCCGTGCACGTCGAAGGCGGCGAAGTCGTCGTCGTCGACGACCTGCTCCCAGCCGAAGCGGCGGTAGAGCTCACGCAGGGCGGGCAGATCGACCCGGAGGCGTCGAGCGGCGGACTCAGGGTCCGGACAGGGCTCCACCCGATGTGTGGGTGCCCTGCGACGGGGCACAGTGGAGACAGCGGGGACAAGCCCCGACACCATGACGAAGGACGTGCTCCACCATGAACGACATCAGCCAGAGCCTCGCTCACAACGGCCTGGTCCGGCCGACGGAGGGTCGGTTGCTCGGCGGCGTCGTCGCCGGCCTCGGCCGGCGCTTCGGCATCGCTCCCTGGCCCGCACGACTGCTGTTCGTGCTGGTCCTGATGGTCATCCCCGGGAGCCAGCTCCTGATCTACCCGATCCTGTGGATCCTGATGCCGTCCGAGGAGCAGGTCGCCCTGCACCAGCAGCAGGGACCCTCGGCTCCCCGAGCCTGAGGTACGACGCGGCGCTCACCGCACCGGATGACCGGCGGCGCTCAGCGACGCCTTCACCTCGCCGACCGAGACGGTCCCGAAGTGGAACACGGTGGCGGCGAGCACCGCGTCGGCCCCGGCCTGCACGGCCGGAGGGAAGTCCGAGGCCCTCCCGGCGCCGCCGGACGCGACCACCGGGATGGAGACGGCGGCCCGCACCAGTCGGATCAGCTCCAGGTCGAAGCCCGCCCGGGTGCCGTCCGTGTCCATGGCGTTGAGCAGGATCTCTCCGGCGCCCAGCTCGGCGGCGCGGACCGCCCAACCGACAGCGTCCAGCCCGGCCGCCCGTCGTCCGCCGTGGGTGGTGACCTCGAAGCCGGAGTCGGTGCCCGACGCACGCCGTGCGTCCACCGAGAGCACCAGCACCTGGCTGCCGAAGCGGTCGGCGACCTCGGAGACGAGCTCGGGCCGTCGGATGGCAGCGGTGTTGACGGCGACCTTGTCGGCGCCGGCTCGCAGGAGGCGGTCGACGTCGCCCACGCTCGAGACTCCCCCGCCGACCGTCAGCGGGATGAACACCTGCTCGGCCGTCCGCGAGACGATCTCCATCGTCGTGGCGCGGCCCTCGAAGGACGCCGAGATGTCGAGGAAGGTCAGCTCGTCGGCGCCCTCGGCGTCGTACGTACGGGCGAGCTCGACCGGGTCGCCCGCGTCGCGCAGGTCGCGGAAGTGGACTCCCTTCACCACGCGCCCGGCGTCGACGTCGAGACACGGGATGACGCGTATCGCAAGCGTCATGCGTCGCCCCGGGTCACCATCAGCGCGTCGGCGAGGGTGAACCGTCCCTCGTAGAGGGCGGTGCCGATGATGGCACCCTCGATCCCGACCGGCACCAGGTCGAGCAGGGCGGCCAGGTCGTCCAGCTCGGTGATGCCGCCGCTCGCCACGACCGGCCGGGACGTCGCGCCGCACACGTCACGCAGCAGCTGCAGGTTGGGGCCCTGGAGCATGCCGTCCTTGTTCACGTCCGTGACGACGTACCGCGCGCAGCCCTCACGGTCGAGCCGCGCCAGCACCTCGAAGAGGTCGCCGCCCTCGCGCGTCCAGCCGCGCGCCGCCAGCGTCCGTCCGCGTACGTCGAGCCCGACCGCGACGCGGTCGCCCCACTCGGCGATGGCGGCGGCGCACCACTCCGGCCGCTCGAGCGCCGCCGTCCCGATGTTGACCCGGCGGCACCCGGTCGCCATGGCGGCGGCGAGCGACTCGTCGTCACGGATGCCACCGCTGAGCTCGACCCGGACGTCCACCCTCTGCACGATGGCGGCCAGCAGGTCGCGGTTGTGCCCGCGCCCGAAGGCCGCGTCGAGGTCGACGAGGTGGATCCACTCGGCACCGGCCCCCTGCCAACGCAGGGCCGCCTCGACCGGGTCGCCGAACTGCTTCTCGGAGCCCGCCACTCCCTGCACGAGCTGCACCGCCCGGCCTCCCGCGACGTCGACGGCGGGGAGCAGCTCGAGATGCGCGGACACGGCGACGACCCTAGCTGCGGCGCACCGGGCGCTGCGTGCCCGTCTCGCGGCGTACGGCGGACACCACGTCGCCGAGCGCGACCGGCCGAGACGTGTCGAGCACGATCGTGCGCGGTGCGCCGAGGCTCTGGGGACGCTCGGCCGCGTCGCGGATCCGGTCCAGGGTGGCGTCGTCCGCCGGCAGGTGCGGTCGGTCGCGCTCGCGGGTCACCGCCAGGTCGGCCGGCACCTGGCAGCGCACCTCCACGAGCCGGTGCCACCACGGCCGCAGCAGGGCGGCCACGCGCTCCACGTCGCGCCGTGGCGCGACCCAGATGTCGAGCACCGCCTCGCCCCCCACCGCCTCGAGCCGGCGCACCACCTCCTCCTCGGCGTCGCGGCGCAGCCAGTCGCGGGGCGTGTCGGGCGCGCCGGCAGCCAGCTCCTCCTCGATCGCGTCCAACGACACCGGGAACATGCCGAGCCGCGCAGCCAGAGCCGCCGCCAGGGCGCTCTTCCCGGCGCCGGGGACGCCGGTCACGACGACGAGCGGCGTCATCGTCGTTGCATCATCAGACGGACGACGGGGAACACCACCGCGCTGACCACGAGCGCGCCGAGCCGGGCCGCCCCGTCGGGGCGCACCAGCCAGACCAGCAGGTTGACCATGAACAGCAGCCCGAGTGTCGCCGCCATCTCCGCTCGCCGCCGGGCCGCGAGGAGACCGGGCTGGAGCCGCGCCCTCGGGATC
>JBAUWD010000473.1:0-4863 GCA_049583575.1 Nocardioides sp. | reverse complement strand
GGCCGGCCCCGAGGGGTCGGCCCGCCCGTCGATCGGCTGAGCGGTCAGACACCGATCACGGTGTCGGTGCCCCGAAGACCGCGATCTCCGACAGATCGGTGAACGAGCACCCGGAGTAGGCGCCGTCCGGGCAGTTGGTCGCGAAGTCGGGCGTCTGGTTGCCCAGCATCGTGAACCGCACGAACTGCACGTTGACCGCCCCTGCGCTCGGGTCCACCTCGTTGAGGTGGCCCCGGTCGGCGGCGACGAACGTGCCCGACGCGGCCTCGGTGTAGGTGATGCCGTCGGGTGACGTCTCGATCTCGAAGTCGCCCGTCGAGGCGCTGCCTCCGTCGCCGCACGTGGCGGCGGGGTCCACCTGGAACGAGCTGATGTCGACGGGCTGAGGAAGCTGCACCGTGATCGACTTCGGGACGAAGACGTTGGTCGGATCGCCGTTGTCGTCACCCGTGGTGGTGCCCCAACCCGAGCTCAGACTCGTGTCGAACGCCCCGTCCGGACCGCACCCGTACGGCGTGAAGTCGGGACCGTCGAAGTCGGTCACGACCGCTCCGCCGGACGTGGCCGACCAGTCGCGGGTGATCTGGAAGTCGGTGAAGTCGTCGGGAACCTTGAACGAGCCGACCCGCACCGCCTTCCCGGAGTGGGCGTCACCGAAGTAGCCGGGGCCGGAGGCCTCCACCTTGGCGTAGGTGCCGGTGACCAGGCCGTCGATCTCGTAGACCCCGTTGGACCCCGTCGTGTCGGTGTACTGGTCTCCCTGTCCGCCGACCGTGACGACCGCACCCTGGACCGGGTCGCCGGTCGTCGGGTCGGTCACGATGCCCGCGATGATGCCGTCGTGCGGGTGCGACGGCGGCGGCGGGGTGTGGAAGTCGCTCGCCGGCGTCGAGTCGTCGGAGTTGATCGAGCCGGCGTAGAAGCCCATGCCACGCTTGGCGAAGACCTTCCACAGAGCGCGCTTGTGAGCGCCGTTGAACGCGACCAGGTCGGCCCGGATGATCGCGTTGCGCATGTCCAGGAAGTCCGGGTCGTCGGCGGCCAGGGACATGCCGCGGGTGATCAGCGTGTCGGCCACCCGGTGCCCGAACCTGGTCCGCAGGTCCCACAGGGTCTGTCCCCAGATCTCGCCGCTGCCGTGGACCTCGGGTCCGCCGACGATGGTCGGGAAGTCACCGTAGACGTACCCGCCCTTGCGCCCGTCGAAGCCGGAGGTGCAGCCCGCGGACCTCGCGCCCGGGGGACAGTCCATGGCCATGGTGCGGATCAGGTGCTGGTCGGCCGCGACGTACTTGCCCTCGAGCAGCTGGCCGGTCTTGGCGGTGTCCTTCATGAAGCCGTGCGTCACGAGGTAGTCCATCGCGTAGTAGTCGCTCCAGGCCTCGCCCATGGAGCCGGCCTGGATGCTGTTCAGCGTGGAGTTGCCGTCGACGTCGACGACCAGCCGGTTGGACAGCCCGTGCGTGTACTCGTGGTACTCGACGGAGGCGTCCAGCGAGCCGGTGGTCGGCACGAAGGGGTCCTCGGCGTCGTTCGCACCGGCGACGTGGAAGAGGTACATCTGCATGGTCGGCGAGGTGCCGTCGGGCGGCGTGCTCATGTTGGCGTTGTTGATGTGGTTGCCGTCGGGCATGCCGGCGTTGGTGTCCGCGCCGTCCAGCGTGTTCAGCATCACCGGGTCACCTCCGGCGGCCGTGAAGTTGCCGGCCGCGCGCGTGAACCTGATCGGTGGCTTCGCGAGGTAGTCGTGGAAGTTGCTCGCCAGGTAGAAGCCGTTGGTGGTGTCCTCCTTGCGGTTGGACTTCCAGGAGCCGGTCACGAAGGGGTTCCAGGTGCACGTCCACGCGGAGCAGAGCGCCGACGCACCGGTGCCGAACTTCTTGAGCTTGAACTGGCCGCGGTGCTTGGTGCCGGGGACCGGCGTCTTCTCGGAGGCCTGGATCGCGTCGTCGTCGTTGACGTCGGAGAAGGCCGTGACGGACGAGCCCTTGAGGAACGTCGCGTGCCTCTTGAGCCAGCCCCGCTTGAAGAAGTTGACGGTCTTGGCCTTGCCGCCGTGGGCGGCGCCGGGGTAGTTGTCGTAGACGAGTGCGTCACCGTTGTCGCTGTCGGTGTTCGCGTGGCGGTAGAGCACGCGGCCCGTGACGGCGTCGATGACGTGCTGGTAGGCGCCGACGGAGGTCTGGACGTACGTCGACCAGCCCGGCCGCAGTCCTTGCGGGGTGAGGAACCACACCCGTCGGGCGAAGTCGTGGTTCGACCAGACGGTCGAGCCCGAAGCACCCGACCGCGAGCTCGCGACCGTGGCGTGCCGGTCGAAGGTCCCCTTCACGTCGCGGGCCGACGCGACGCGGGCGCCGCTCGCGATGACCCGGTCCTCCGTGGGGGCCGCGGCGGCGAGCCGGGCCAGGCCGGAGACGGGACTGCCCTGCACCGCGAGCACCCGACCGTCGCGGGTGACCTTGACCTTCAGGCCGTTGCCGAACACGGTGCCGCCGCGGACCGCCTGGGTCCACGAGAGGTTGTGGACGCCGATCGCGTCGACGTAGTCCTTCCGGAACCGGAACGTCCGCAGGTCGGCCCTGGTCAGGCCGAGGTCGGAGAGGTGGCCGCGCACGTAGCTCATGGCGATGACGCGGGCCGGCGCCGACGAACGGCCGGTGAGGTAGCCGTCGAGACGACCGAAGTCACGCGGGGTGTGCGTCAGCGGGTCGAAGTCGACGACCGCCTGGCTCCCGAGTGACCTGTAGTAGGCGGTGGCGGCCGGCGACCGGTGCTTGACCAGGGCACGCTCCGCCCGCACGAGGCCGGTGCCGCTGAGGCGGCGGGCGTCGGCGTAGCCGGGTGACTTGGTGGACGAGCCGAGGGGGGAGGAGGAGCGGGTGGTTCGGCCGCCGGTGGCGGCCTGGCTCGGCAGGCCCAGCATGCTCACCGAGAGGATGGTGCTGCCGGAGACGGCAACCATCAGCAACTTGTTTCTGGACGGACTCACAACAGGTTCCCTTCGTCTGTGAGATGAGCCGGTTGAGGAGGGACTCCGCCACTCAAGCATCTGTGAGCCGGCTGTGTAAGACCCCGCGTACGATTTGCTCCGTGCGCGTGGGGCTGACAGGCGGGGTCGCGTCGGGGAAGAGCACCGTCGCCGCCCTGCTGCTCGATCTGGGCGCGATGGTCGTCGACGCCGATGCGCTCGCCCGTGAGGTCGTCGCCCCGGGCACGCCGGGGCTGGCTGCTGTGGTGGAGGAGTTCGGCCCCTCGGTGCTCGCCGCCGACGGGGGTCTCGACCGCGCGAGGCTCGGGGCACTGGTCTTCGCCGATCCCGCACGCCGTACGGCGCTCGAGGCGATCGTGCACCCCCTCGTGCGTGCCCGGGCGGCGCAGATCGAGTCGACCGCCCCACCGGGTGCCGTGGTCGTGCACGACATCCCGTTGCTGGTGGAGACCGGTCAGGCGTCGTCGTTCGACGCCGTCCTGGTCGTCGACGTACCGGCCGACGTCCAGGTCGAGCGCGCCGTGCGGGAGCGCGGGTGGTCGCCCGACGAGGCGCGTAGCCGGATCGGCGCCCAGGCCGCACGCGAGGAGCGCCTGGCTGCGGCGACGTACGTCATCGACAACACCGGGACGTTCGAAGACCTCCGCCAGCGCGTGACGGAGGTCTTCGAGCTACTGGTCGCAGGGGACACGTCCAGCAGCTGAGCCGGCTCTCAAGCGGCCAGGTCGGGGTCTCCCAGTCGGCGCAGCTTCTGCAGCGCCTCGCGCTCGAGCTGACGAACGCGCTCGGCGGAGATGCCGTGGCGGGCGCCGATGTCCGCCAGCTTGTGCTGGCGTCCGTCGAGGAGCCCGTAGCGGGCGCGGATGATGTCGGCGGCCCGCTCGTCGAGCTGTCCGACGAGCTGGTCGAGCCGCTCGCGGGCCTCGACGTCGAGCACCGTGTCGTCGGGGCCGGGGGAGGTCTCCTGCGCCATCAGGTCACCGAGAGAGGTGTCGCCGTCCTCGTCCACCGGAGTGTCGAGGCTGACGTGGTCGCGGCCCCAGGCCAGCAGGTCGAGCACCCGGTCCAGAGCCATGTCGAGCTCGGCCGCGATCTCCTCGGGCTCCGGGTCGCGCCCCAGCTGCCGCTCGAGGGTACGACGAGCGCCACCGACCTGGTTGAGCTCCTCGACGACGTGCACCGGCAGTCGTACGACGCGCGCCTGCTGCGCGATGCCGCGGGTGATCGCCTGGCGCACCCACCACGTGGCATAGGTGGAGAACTTGTAGCCCTTGGTGTAGTCGAACTTCTCGACCGCACGGATCAGTCCGGTGTTGCCCTCCTGGATCAGGTCGAGCATCGGCATCTGGGCGCGGCCGTACTTGCGGGCGATCGAGACGACGAGTCGGAGGTTGGCGTTGATGAAGCGGGTCGTGGCCCGACGGCCCTCCTCGGCGAGCCAGGTGAGCTCCTCCTCGGTGGCCGACAGCGGGGCGCCACCCTTCCTCCGGCCGACCCGGCCCTCGGCCAGCAGGGCCTCGGCGTAGAGGCCGGCCTCGATGGTCTTGGAGAGCTCGACCTCGGCGGCCGCGTCGAGCAGGGGGGTGCGCGCGATCTCGTCGAGGTAGAGCCCGACGCTGTCGCGGCCCTCGATCTCTCGGGTCGCGCTGATCGTCCGTGTCGCCATGTCCGCCTCCTCTGCTGCGTGGTCGACTACCCATCGGTAGCTCCCACATCGACTCCAACGCACCGGGAGCCGGGAGGATTCCCCTGGCCAGGTGTTCGGACCCTTCACCCATCCCGACGTGCGAGCGGTCCCGGGAGTTGCGCCGGTGCCGAACTCTCAGAAAGTTCTCAGTGAGCGAGGACGGGCCGCGCGGACGGAGTCCGTG
>JBAUWD010000472.1:0-3622 GCA_049583575.1 Nocardioides sp. | reverse complement strand
GGCCGTACCCCACGCTGGTGACCCTGCTGCTGGCCAGCTGGCTCCTGCGCGCGTGCACGATGCTCGCCGCGGCTCGCAGCGACCGCCGTCGGCTGCGCGGCGCCCGCTGGTACGACGTGCTCCTCGCGCCGCTCTCCGCGCCCTGGTACGTCGTGGCCGCGATCCCCGGCGCGGTGCTCCTCGCGCTGTGGGCCGCGGGGATCTCGCTGGCCGCCGGCCTCCTCTGCTACGCCCTGAGCGCCGACCGCACGGTCATCCTGGTCGTCGCGGGCGCCGGTCTGGTGCTCGGCCTCTGGGTCGGGCCAGGGTCCACCCAGCTCCGCTGGCCCGTCCGCCTGGCCACGCAGCCGCTGGTCCGTCGTACCGGTCGCTGGGCGGTCGCCCTCGCGGTCCTGCTCGCCGCGAGCGGAGTCACCGGCTACCTCGCGGGCAGGCACACGAACTGGTCGCCGTTCGGACATCCGACCGCCCAGCACCGATAGCAGAGGTTTTTGCCGGCATTTCCCCTGTTTTGGCGTGGGATCAGTCGTCGGCTCGGTAGACTCAACGGTGGTTGAAGGGGGATTCAACCAGGTGTCAGGGGTGACACCTCTACTAGTGGGGGAATCATGAACACGCAGTTGGACGAACGCTCGCGCGCTCCGAGGCAGGTGGGCCGACGTGCTGTCGCACGTGGCGCAGCCTGGAGCATTCCGGTGGTCTCACTGGCCGTCGCGGCGCCCGCCATGGCTGCCTCGGGATGCAAGCTCACGACCGGCCTGCTCAACTGGGACTCCTTCGCGTCGGGCAGCAACCAGACCGGCACGGCGCTGGCCACCTCCGGTGGCACCGGCGTGACCGTGACCATCTCGCTCAGCGGTGACACGTCGGCGGCCAACAACGGGCTGGTCACCAGCACCACCACCGGCGGGCAGTCCAAGGTCCTGCGCTTCTACGACCTGAACAACAAGAGCAACACGTCGCAGACGGTGACGCTGACGTTCAACAAGCCGGTGCAGAACCTCTCGTTCTCCCTGCTCGACGTCGACTCCCAGATGGGCCGTCGCGGCCAGGCGGCGTACGAGGACCTCGTGATCGTCAACACCGCCGGCTGGACGGCCACCAAGCACAGCAACGTCAAGGGCCTCGGCACCAGCGCGCAGCCCTATCGGGCGCTCACCACCGACAGCCCGGAGGCCGGCAGCAGCGCCGACTCCAACGTCGACCTCGGCTGGACCGGTCCGATCTCGTCGGTGAGCTTCACCTACAAGCAGGACGGCTCGGTCAACGGCGACCCCTTCATCGGGATCTCCGACATCGCGTTCCAGTACTGCGTCTGACCACCGACGACGGGGTCGGCCGGATCGTGAGATCCGCCGGCCCCGTCGTCGCGTCCGTGCCACCATGGAGTCGTGAGCAGCAGCATCATCATCACCTAGCGCGTCGGGCACCCCTCGACGCGCAGACCTCCTGTCCCGACGGGGGGTCTTTTTGTTTCCCCCGACGACCACGCCACGAGCAACCAGGACGGACACGATGGACCTGCAGGGCGCGTTCCACGTCTACGACACCACCCTGCGCGACGGCGCACAGCAAGAGGGCCTCAACCTCTCGGTCGCGGACAAGCTGACCATCGCGCGTGAGCTCGACGACCTGGGGGTCGGCTACATCGAGGGCGGCTGGCCCGGCGCCAGTCCGAAGGACACCGAGTTCTTCGCCCGGGCACGCTCCGAGCTGGACCTGCGTCACGCCCGGCTGAGCGCCTTCGGCGCGACCCGTCGGGCCGGCGTACGCGCGGCCGACGACCCGCTGGTGGCCGCCCTGCGCGAGAGCGGAGCCTCGGTGGTGACCCTCGTCGCGAAGTCGCATCCCAGACATGTCGAGCTGGCGCTCCGGACGACGCTCGCCGAGAACCTCGAGATGGTCCGCGACACCGTGAGCCACCTCCGCGCCGAGGGGCAGCAGGTCTTCCTCGACGCCGAGCACTTCTTCGACGGCTACCGCGCCGACCGTGACTACGCCCTCGAGGTGCTGCGCACGGCGTACGACGCGGGCGCCGACGTCGTCGCGCTCTGCGACACCAACGGTGGCATGCTGCCCGGCTGGGTCGGTGACGTCGTCCAAGACGTCGTGTCCACGACAGCGGGTCGCGTCGGCATCCACTGCCACAACGACACCGGGTGCGCGGTCGCCAACACGCTGGCCGCGGTCGCGGCCGGCGCCACCCACGTCCAGGGCACGATCAACGGGTACGGCGAGCGCACCGGCAACGCCGACCTGGTCGCCGTGGTGGCCAACCTCGAGCTGAAGCTGGACCGTCGCGTCCTGCCGCAGGGCCTGCTCGCGGACGCCACCCGGATCGCCCACGCGATCGCCGAGGTGACCAACGTTCCGCCGGCGTCGCGGCAGCCCTACGTCGGCGCCTCGGCGTTCGCGCACAAGGCGGGGCTCCACGCCAGCGCGATCAAGGTCGACCCCGCGCTCTACCAGCACATGGACCCGGTCGGCGTCGGCAACGACATGCGGCTGCTCGTCAGCGACATGGCCGGGCGGGCCTCGATCGAGCTCAAGGGCCGCGAGCTCGGCTACGACCTGTCGGGTGACCGCGAGCTGGTCGACCGGGTGACGGCGCGGGTCAAGGACATGGAGGCGCGCGGCTACACCTTCGAGGCCGCGGACGCGTCGTTCGAGCTGCTGCTGGCCGAGGAGGTCGACGGCGTCCGGCCGTCGTACCTCACCGTCGAGTCGTGGCGGGTCATCACCGAGACCCTGACACATGCGCAGCCGGGGGAGGAGGCGGTCTCCGAGGCGACCGTGAAGCTGCTCGCCGAGGGCGTGAGATACGTCGAGACCGGCGAGGGCAACGGCCCCGTCAACGCCCTCGACCAAGCGCTGCGACAGGCCCTCGTCCAGGCGTTCCCGGAGGTCGCGAAGTTCGAGCTGATCGACTACAAGGTGCGGATCCTCGACCAGGGGCACGGTACGGACGCGATCACCCGGGTGCTCATCGAGACCTCCGACGGCGAGTCGTCGTGGGTGACCGTCGGGGTCGGCCACAACGTGATCGAGGCGTCGTGGGAGGCCCTGCTGGACGGGCTCACGTTCGGGCTGCGCCGCAGGCGTGCCTGAGCGGCGGCTAGCGTCGGGCGGGTGACCGAGCTGCACGACCTGAGCGCCCTCGAGCAGGGCGCCGCCGTACGACGTGGCGAGGTGTCGCCCCGCGAGCTCGCCCTGCACTACCTCGGCCGTGCCGACGACGTCGGTGCGTTCGTGACGGTGACCCCGGAGCTCGCGCTGGCCGGGGCCGAGGCACTGCTGCCGGTGCCCGACGACGCCGGCCCGCTGTACGGCGTGCCGACGGCGATCAAGGACCTGAACCTGACCGCGGGGATCCGGACGACGTTCGGCTCGGCGGCGTTCGCGGACTTCGTGCCGGAGGTCTCCGACGCGGTGACGCTGGCGGTCGAGGCGGCCGGGATGGTCAGCCTCGGCAAGACCAACACGCCGGAGTTCGGCTCCCCCTGCTACACCGAGCCCGACGTCGCGTCGCCCGCGGTGACACCGTGGGACCGGTCGCGGATGGCCGGTGGCTCGTCGGGTGGCGCGGCGGCAGCCGTGGCCGCGGGCCTGGTGCCCGTGGCCC
>JBAUWD010000471.1:0-3456 GCA_049583575.1 Nocardioides sp. | reverse complement strand
GGCGCCAGGCCCCCCAGAGCGCGAGCGGCACGGCCAGCAGGAGCAGGGCCGAGACCGCGGCCGCGGCACTGTCGCCGAGCAGCGAGCCGACGACGGCGAGCGGAGCGACGTACGCCGGTGCGGGGATGCCCGTCCCGGTGCCGAGGGGGTGCCAGGACTCGGTCCACAGCCGCCAGAGGTCGCTCGCCGACGCCGGCGCGGGGGCGAGACCTCCTCCCGCGACGTGGCCGAACGCCTCGCGGGCGCCGATCACCGAGAGCACCACGACCAGGCTGAGCGCCAGGGCCAGCGGGTTCGTGAAGAAGCGCGCGACGAGCCCGGTGTCCTCGAGCGCGGTCTCGTCGTCGTCCATGACCACCGGGCGCCGGATGGGGGCCGGGGCGGCCGCCTCCTTCGCGGCACGCCGCCGGTCCGCGATGTCCTGGGCCTGGTTGGTGGCTGCGGCCGCGATGTCGCCGACGAAGTCGAGCCCGTGCCGGTACGGCACCCACCACGGCGCGAGAAGCGGCTTGGCGTCGTGCTCGCCGGCCGTGGTACGCGCGGCGCGGGCGCGGCGGATCTCGCCGGGGCTGACGTACACCGAGAACAGCGCCCCGAGCTCGTCGAGGGCCTCGCCGGCGGAGCGCACCACCAGGAACCCGACCATCCGCAGCAGCGTGCCGAAGAACAGCCGGACCACCTGCCACGGCAGGGCTCGGGCGGGCGCGTTGGCCAGCAGCGTGAACAGCGCGGCGCGGCGCTCCTGGAAGTGCGTGTGCCGACCCGTGAGCGGCGTACTGCGCACGCCGCGGTGCGCGGCCTCCGCGTGGAACACGACCGCCTGCGGCACGACGATCGTGCGGACACCGGCCGCGGCCGCCCGCCAGCCGAAGTCGAGGTCGTTGCCGAACATCGGGAGGTTGTCGTCGAGTCCGCCGAGCTCGTCGAACACCCGCCGGCGGACGAGCATCCCGGCGGTGTTGACCGCGAGCACGGCGCGTGCCTCGTCGTGCTGGCCCTGGTCGTACTCACCGGCCTCGAGCCCCGTCTCACGCCGGCCGGTCCCGGAGATGGTGACGCCGACCTCGAGGAGCCGCTTGAGCGAGGGCCACTCGCGGAGCTTGGGCCCGAGCACGTCGGCCCGCCGGTCGGCCGCGGCCGCGGCCAGGAGGTGGGCGAGCGCCTCGGGTGCGGGGTTGCTGTCGTCGTGGAGCAGCCAGACCCACTCGGCCGCATCCACGGGCACCTGCTCGAGGCCGATGCGCACCGCCTCGGGGTACGACGTGCGCGCGGAGACCGTGGCGACCTCGTCGAAGGCGTCGAGCAGCAGGTCGACGCTCTCGTCACGGCTCCCGGTGTCGACGCAGACGACGCCGTCGACCGGGACGGTCTGGCCCCGGATCCCGTCGATGACGGCCGGCAGCCAGCGGGCTCCGTCGTGGCTGACCAGCAGCGCCACGACCGTCGGATCCACGGTCGCCCACCCTAGCGGCGGGGCGGGAACGCCCTGCATTCGTCGGGGCGGTGACCCGAGTCACCGTGGGACCACCCCGCCCGGCCCCACGGCGCTCGACTCAGACGGCGTGCTTCTTGAGCTTGCGCCGCTCGCGCTCGGACAGGCCACCCCAGATGCCGAAGCGCTCGTCGTTCATCAAGGCGTACTCGAGACAGTCGCCGCGTACGTCACAGGTCAGACAGACCTTCTTGGCCTCTCTGGTGGAGCCCCCCTTTTCGGGGAAGAACGCCTCGGGATCGGTCTGCGCGCACAGGGCACGCTCCTGCCATCCCGCCTCCTCGGCGTCCGCATCGAGAAGAAACAGTTCCCTCACGGTCATCGCCCTTTCGACCCTGGCTGTTAGGAGCTCAGACACCCATACCGTCCGAAGAACACTGTGGGAATTACACGCCTGTCGTACACCGGAAGTCAAGGCATCATCTGGTATTGGCCGTTTCGCTGCGCATCGAATGACACGGGTGTAACATCCGCCGCCCGGCGGCGCGGCCGGCGTCCGCGGAGCGGTGCCGGAGCACGGCTCGGGAGGCGGGTGCGGCAGGCTACCCGCATGAGACACCTCACCGTGCTGTCGGGCGGCGTGGGCGGCGCGACCTTCCTGCGGGGCCTCCTGCACGGCGTACGACGCGGGCTGCTGCCGGGCGTCGACCGCGAGGCCGAGGTGACCGTCGTCGCCAACACCGCCGACGACCTGTGGCTGCACGGTCTCAAGGTGTGCCCCGACCTCGACACGGTGATGTACACCCTCGGCGACGGCATCGACCCCGAGCGCGGCTGGGGGCGCCGAGACGAGACCTGGAGCGCCAAGGAG
Organism: Nocardioides sp.; assembly: GCA_049583575.1. Lineage (GTDB taxonomy): Bacteria > Actinomycetota > Actinomycetes > Propionibacteriales > Nocardioidaceae > Nocardioides. The sequence continues at coordinate 1,153 of JBAUWD010000471.1, read as the reverse complement.
GAGCTGGCCGCGTACGGCGTGGAGCCGACGTGGTTCGGCCTCGGCGACCGCGACCTCGCGACCCACCTGGTGCGCACCCAGATGCTCGACGCCGGCTATCCGCTGTCGGAGGTCACCGAGGCACTGTGCCGGCGCTGGCAGCCGGGGGTCCGGCTCCTCCCGATGTCCGACGACCGCGTCGAGACGCACATCGCCGTCGCCGACCCCGAGGCCGCGAGCGGGCGGCGGGTCGTGCACTTCCAGGAGTACTGGGTGAGACTCCGGGCCGAGGTGACTGCGGAGGCCGTCATCGTGGTCGGGCTCGACGACTCGACGCCCGGGCCGGGGGTGCTCGACGCGATCACCGACGCCGACCTCGTGCTCGTCCCGCCCAGCAACCCGGTGGTCAGCGTGGGCACCATCCTCGGCGTGCCCCGGGTGCGCGAGGCGCTGACCGCGACCCGCGCCCCGGTGGTGGGCCTGTCGCCGATCATCGGTGGCACCCACGTGCGCGGCATGGCCCGGCAGATGCTCACCGCCATCGGGGTCGAGGTGTCGGCGGCGGCCGTCGGGATCCACTACGGTGCGCGCTCCGAGGGCGGCGTGCTGGACGGTTGGCTGGTCGACACCGTCGACGAGCCGGACGTGGCCCGGGTCCGGGAGTCGGGGCTGGCCTGTGCCGCCACCCCCCTGCTGATGACCTCACCCGAGGCCACGGCCCAGATGGCGGCCGCGGCGCTCGCGCTGGTCACGTGATCACCATCTGGGCGCCGGACGGCGTCGGGGAGGTGGGACGCGGCGACGACCTGGTGACCCTGCTGATGCCACTGGTCGAGCTGGGCGACGGCGACATCGTGTGCGTGACCAGCAAGGTGGTGAGCAAGGCCGAGGGGCGGGTGGTCGCCGGAAGCAGGGGCGAGGCCGTCGCTCGCGAGACGCGACGGCTGGTCGCCAGGCGCGGGTCCCTCGAGATCGTCGTCAACCGGCTGGGAGTGACCATGGCCGCAGCCGGTGTCGACGCGTCCAACGTGGAGCCCGGACACGTCGTCCTGCTGCCCGAGGACCCCGACGCCTCGGCCGGCCGGATCCGCGCGGCGGTGCGGGCCCGCGCTGGCGTCAACGTCGGGGTCCTCGTCACCGACACCGCCGGCCGGCCGTGGCGCGAGGGCCAGAC
>JBAUWD010000470.1:0-2475 GCA_049583575.1 Nocardioides sp. | reverse complement strand
GGCCAGGTAGGCGATGGCGACCAGCGAGGCGCCGGCGCCGAGCACGACCGCGAGGCCCGCGCGGCGGCGTACCTCCAGGAGGTGCTCGGGCGCCGTCGGCGGCTCGCCGATCGTCTCGACCGCGCTGTGGTCGGTCAGGTCGATGCTCATGTCAGTCCCCCGTCTCGCCCTGCAAGGTGGCGATCACGCCGTCGATCTCGTCGGGCTTGACCAGGACGTCGCGCGCCTTGGAGCCCTCGGACGGGCCGACGATCCCGCGGCTCTCCAGGATGTCCATCAGGCGGCCCGCCTTGGCGAAGCCGACCCGCAGCTTGCGCTGCAGCATCGACGTCGACCCGAACTGGGTGGAGACGACGAGCTCCACGGCCTGGACGACCAGGTCGAGGTCGTCGCCGATGTCGTCGTCCAGGTCCCGCTTGCTCTGCTGCGGCGCGGTGACGTCGTCGCGGTACGTCGGCTGCAGCTGCTTCTTGCAGTGGGCGACGACCTGGTGCACCTCGGCCTCGGTGACCCACGAGCCCTGCACGCGCACGGCCTTGGAGGCACCCATCGGCAGGAACAGCCCGTCGCCCTGGCCGACCAGCTTCTCGGCACCGGGCTGGTCGAGGATGACCCTGCTGTCGGCCAGGCTGGACGTCGAGAACGACAGCCGCGACGGCACGTTGGCCTTGATCAGGCCGGTGACCACGTCGACGCTCGGCCGCTGGGTGGCCAGCACCAGGTGGATGCCCGCGGCCCGGGCCAGCTGGGTGATCCGGACGATGGCGTCCTCGACGTCGCGCGGGGCGACGATCATCAGGTCGGCGAGCTCGTCGACGACCACCACGAGGTAGGGGTACGGCGCGACCTCGCGCTCGCTGCCCGGCGGCACGGTCACCTTGCCGGCCCGGACAGCCTTGTTGAAGTCGTCGACGTGACGGAACCCGAAGTTCGCCAGGTCGTCGTAGCGCAGGTCCATCTCGCGCACCACCCAGGCCAGCGCCTCTGCGGCCTTCTTGGGGTTGGTGATGATCGGGGTGATCAGGTGGGGGATGCCCTCGTAGGCGTTCAGCTCGACCCGCTTGGGGTCGATCATGATCATCCGGACCTCGTCGGGGGTCGACCGCATCAGCAGCGAGGTCACCATCGAGTTGATGAAGCTCGACTTGCCCGACCCGGTGGCGCCGGCGACCAGCAGGTGGGGCATCTTCGCGAGGTTGGCGACCACGAATCCGCCTTCGACGTCCTTGCCGAGCCCGACCACCAGTGGGTGGTGGTCCGAGCGGGCGGTGGCGGACCGCAGCACGTCGCCGAGCGAGACGATCTCCTTGTCGGCGTTGGGGATCTCGATGCCGATCGCGGACTTGCCCGGGATCGGGCTGAGGATCCGCACGTCGGCGCTGGCCACGGCGTACGCGATGTTCTTGGACAGCGCGGTGACCTTCTCGACCTTCACCGCCGGCCCGACCTCGACCTCGTAGCGCGTGACCGTCGGGCCCCGGGTGTAGCCGGTGACCTGTGCGTCGATGTCGAACTCGTCGAGCACCTGGGTGAGGCGCCCGACCACGTCGTCACTGGCGCGCGAGCGCGCCTTGTGCACCGATCCCGGCTTGAGCATCTCCCCGGCCGGGAGGCTGTAGACGACGTCGCCGGACAGCTCCAGCTGCTCCATGCGCGCGGGGAGCGGCGTGTGCGGTGGCGCCACCAGGTCGGCTGCGGTGTCGTCGTTCGGCGAGGTCGCGAGGGTCGCGGTGTCGACCTCGTCGACGCCGGCGTCCTGGCCCAGCTTCCCGAGACCCTTCTTGCGCTTGCGCAGCTCGCGGTCGGAGAGCATCGGGCTGTCGTACGCCGGGTCGCCCATCTCCGGGTCGAACTCGTCGGTCGGCGAGCGGCGGCGGCTGCGCACGGGCTGCGTCGGCAGCTCGGAGTCGCCGTCGGTGACCGGGTGGCGGCCGAGCATCCGGTCGCGGAACGCCGCGAGCCGCGCCGGCACCTGGTAGACGGGCGTCGCGGTGATCACCAGGATCCCGAACACCGCCAGCAGCACGAGCAGGGACACGACGACGTACGCCGTGCGCAGCAGGTCGAGCAGGAGGCTCGACACGACGTAGCCGATCGCGCCGCCGGCGCTCTGGAGGTCGGTCGCGTCGCCGGCCACCGGCCGCGGGTTGCCGGCAGCGATGTGGACCAGGCCGAGCACGCCGAAGCCCAGTGCCACCCAGCCGACGACCTGCCGGCCGGCCGGGCCGTTGGTCTCCGGGTCGCGCATGTTGCGCCAGCCGACCCAGACCAGGATCAGCGGCACGAGCCAGCCGACCTTGCCGACCGAGCCGGCGACGACCGTGTGCACGCCGTGCATCAGCCCGCCCGGCAGCTGCCACCACACCGCGGCCGCGCACACGACCGCGAGGCCGAAGAGGAACAGGCCGACGCCGTCGCGACGGTGCTCGGGCTCGAGCTCGCGAGCGGATCTCCCGATGCGCCGGGCCACGGCGC
>JBAUWD010000469.1:0-1652 GCA_049583575.1 Nocardioides sp. | reverse complement strand
GTCCATGACGAGATGGCTGCCGATCGGCCCATTTCACGACCATCTCGTCATGGACTACCCGGCCGAAGCCCCCGACTACGCGAGGATGGGGCGATGACGACCGCGTTCGTGCTGGGCGGGGGTGGCGTGCTGGGTGCCGCGGAGGTCGGCATGCTGCGGGCGCTGTTCGAGCGGGGGATCCGACCCGAGCTGGTGCTGGGCACCAGCGTGGGTGCGCTGAACGGCGCGATGGTGGCCCGCGACCCGACACCGGCGGTCATCGAGCGGCTCACCGAGCTCTGGCAGGACGCCGAGACGGCGCGGGCGATGTCCGACCGCCCGTTGCGGACGGTACGGCGTGCGGTCGCGACCGGCACGCACATCTACTCCGCGGCCCCGATGCAGAAGCGGCTGCTCGCCGAGTTCGGCGAGGTCACCTTCGAGGAGCTGCCGGTGCGCCTCCAGGTGTGCGCGGCGAGCATCGAGCGGGCTGCCGAGCACTGGTTCGACAGCGGCCGCGTCGTGGACGCGATCATGGCGAGCGCCGCCGTACCCGGGCTGCTGCCCCCCGCCCGGGTCGGCGACGAGCACTTCCTCGACGGCGGCATCGTGAACTCGATCCCCCTCGGCCGCGCGGTCGCCCTGGGCGCCGACCGCGTCTTCGTGCTCCAGGTCGGGCGCATCGACCGGCCGTTGAAGGTCCCGAGCCGACCCTGGGAGGTCGCGCGCGTCTCCTTCGAGATCGCCCGCCGCCACCGGTTCGCCCGCGAGCTGGCCGAGGTGCCGGACCACGTCGAGGCCCACGTCCTGCCGGCCCGGGGTACGTCGAGCCGTGACGACTCGCTCCTGGCGCACCGCGACTTCTCGAAGGTCCGCAACCGCATCGACGCCAGCTACGAGGCCTCGCGCGACTACCTGGCCGCACTCTCGTGACCTGGGCCCTGCGGCGGCTGGTGATCGCCCCGGCGATGATCGCGCTCGCGGTCGGGCTCTGGGCGACGCTGCCCCTGTGGCTGCTCGGCGCGGCTGCCCTGTCGCCGCTGCTCCCGGGCCGCTGGCGCGCCCTGCGGCTGCTCTGGCTGCTGGTGATCTACGTGAGCGTCGAGAGCGTGCTGCTGGTCGTCCTCCTCGGGTGGTGGCTCGCGTCCGGCTTCGGGCGGCGCCTGCGCACGCCGTACTTCGAGGGGATCCACTACGACCTCGTGCAGGGACTGATGTGGGTGGTGTTCACCGAGGCCCGGCGGGTGCTGGCGCTGCGCATCGAGAGCGACGGCGCGAGCCCCGACGCGCACCCGGGGAAGCCGCTGATCGTCGCCTGCCGGCACGCCGGCCCGGGCGACTCGTTCACGCTGATCCACGCCCTCATGCACTGGTACGACCGCGAGCCGCGGGTCGTGCTCAAGGACACGCTCGCCTGGGACCCGCTGGTGGACGTCGTCCTCAGCCGGATCCCCGCCCGCTTCATCTCGACCGACCCTCGCCGGGGCCAGGACTTCGAGACTCAGATCTTCGAGCTGGCCCGGGGTCTCGACGCGAACGACGCGCTGGTGATCTTCCCCGAGGGCGGCAACTTCACGCCCGAGCGCCGACGCCGCGGCATCGAGCGCCTCCGCCGGCTCGGGCTCGAGCGGATGGCGCGCCGGGCCGAGCGGATGGTGCACGTGCTCGCACCC
>JBAUWD010000468.1:0-4083 GCA_049583575.1 Nocardioides sp. | reverse complement strand
GCCCCCGACCTCGGCCACCAGCGTCGACCCGGGCGGCGCGGCCGCGCGCTTGGCCAGGACCATGCCGAGGCTCTCGAGCAGGTAGTCGGCGGTGTGCTGCGCGGCCGGCGAGTCGAGTCCACCGGGGAGGCCGAGGGCACGGCGTACGTCCTGCTCGTGCATCCAGACGTCCAACGGTCGGTTGCGCAGCAGCAGCTCCCACGACCAGTCGACGCCGCCGAAGATCACCGCCGGCTTGGCCGAGGCGTCCGTCGGAGGGTCGGCGAGCAGCTGCGCGCGCCGCTTGTTGGTCGAGACGCGGATCTCGTCGATCAGCTCGGCCGGCGTGCGGTCGCGCCGGGCGACCACTCCCTGCTCGGTGTAGCGCCCCATCAGCCCCGCGGCGTGGGGAGGGACGTCGAGCTCGATCGTCTCCTCCGGGCCGCCGGCGAGCACCGACTCGAGATGAGCGGTGTGGGCGGCGCACGCGTGGACGTCCCAGCCCGGCAGGTCGGTCGGCGTCGACCACTGCTCCGCGGGCACCTGCTCGAGCAGCCGGATGAGATCCTCCACCGCCTGCCACCAGACCTCGACGTACCCCGCGAGCCGCTCCCGGTCGCTGGTGGGGTGTGGGCTCATGAGGGCGAGCCTAGGATGGTGGGTCAGACCGCGACGAGCTGGTCCGCATGCTCGGCCTCGTCGTCGCGTACGGCGCTCGCGCCCGAGCTCACCAGGACCCAGCGGCGGACGACGCCGTCGGGATAGGTCCACTCCCCGCCGGCCAGCGCCGCGTCGACGAGCCCTCGCACTCGCTGCTCCTCGGCGTCCTCGGTCGCGAACAGGATCCGCACGCGCAGGTGCGCGCCATCGGCCTCGACCGTGGTGTGGTGCGCCGCCAGCGGGCACGGCGGATCGTGGTCGAGGCTGCCGCAGAGGGCGAGCGTCACGGCGCCGCCCGGCGCGCGGTGGTCGAGGCCGGGCTCGGACTGCAACACAGCGTCGTGCGCGAACGCTTTCCGCATGGGCCCAGTATGCGCCCGGCGCTGGTCGAGCTCTTCCGGGACTACTAGGCCGCCGAGGGCGCGGGAGACCCGTCGTTCGACCCGGACGTCGCAACGCCACGCCTGCTGCCCACCGTGCTCGGCATCACGACCGAGCAGCTCGCCCCCGGTGCCTACGCCGCGTTGCCGTCCGCCGGATCCTGAGGCGGCATCTCGTCGAGGTCCACAGCGTCGCCGACCGCGATCTCGCCGCCCTCGAGCACCCGGCACACCGAGCCGGCCCGGCGGCGGAGTGCCTCCTGGGCGCCGCGACCGATCGTGTCGTCGAGCAGCTTGCACGGGGCCGCGACCCGCACGACCTCCAGCACCACGGCGCCGATGCGGATCCTGGCGCCCGGGTCGCGCGGCACGTCACCCTCGTCGATCGTCAGGTTGCGCCGCGTGAGCCCGGCCGCGACCGGAGCGCCGTACGCCTGCGCCGCGGCCTTCAGCGCGGTCGCGCTCTGCACCGTCACGTGTCGGTGCCTGGTCCCGTGGTAGCGGTCGTCCACGATCCCCCGGCCGGCCTCGACCGTCGCCCGCTCGAGGGCGCGCATCGGCAGCCGGCTCGCCTTGGCGACGTGGATGCTGGCGAGGGTCGGCACGGGTCGAGCCTACGAGGGCCCGACGCGGGAGCGGGCCGTGCGGCAGGTCACGCACGCGCGGATGCGGGCGATCGCGGGCGGCACCCGTAGGATCGTCTGCAGCCAGTGGGCTCGCGGATGCGAGGCCCATGTTCGCAAGCTTTGGCCCGTGTGGTGGCGCAGTCCGAGTCGGACGGCGCGGAGACCAGCGATCGGGTGGAGCAAGACCGCGTCTTGCAGGCTCACCGGACCCACACCCGTGGCTCCGCGCCGGACGCACCCGATCCAGCGAAAGCAGTACGACGCATGTCTGCGCCCAGCGCCACCGAGCACGACCCCACCGAGGCCCCCCTCACCGAGAACCCCGTCACCGAGGCCCCCGTCACCCTGCCCATGGGCAACGTCTTCACCGGCCTGCCGCCCGAGTTGATCGAGGCCCTGCGCCTGCAGGGCATCGTGACCCCGACCCCCGTCCAGGAGTCGGTCATCCCCGACGCCCTCGCCGGCCGCGACGTGCTCGGCCGGGCACAGACCGGGTCGGGCAAGACGCTCGCCTTCGGCATCCCGGCCCTCGCCCGGCTGGCCGGCTCGAAGAGCCGCCCGTGCCACCCGCGCGCGGTGATGATCGTGCCGACCCGCGAGCTCGCCAACCAGGTCGCCCGCGCGATCCAGCCCCTCGCCCAGTCGCTGGGCCTGAAGCTGACCACGGTCTACGGCGGCACACCGTACGACAAGCAGACCCGGCAGCTCCGCCAGCGCGCGGACATCGTCGTCGCGACGCCCGGCCGGCTCGAGGACCTGCTGGAGAACGGCTACTGCTTCTTCGACGACATCCAGCTGACCGTCCTCGACGAGGCAGACCACCTCTGCGACCTCGGCTTCTACCCCGCGGTCGACAGGCTGGTGGCGATGACTCCGGCCGGGTCGCAGCGGATGCTGCTCAGCGCCACGCTCGACGGCGACGTCGACCGGCTGGTGCGTACCCACCTGCGCGACCCCCGGCTCCACGAGCTCGACCCCAACAGCGGCTCGGTCACCACGATGACCCACCACACACTGACGGTCGGCGGCTTCCGGGAGAAGGTCGACGTCGCCGTACGGCTGGTCGAGGCCAACGGCCGCACCATCATCTTCACCCGCACGCGCGAGGGTGCCGTCGAGCTGGCCGCGGCCCTCACCGGCCAGGGGGTCGCCGCGGTCGACCTGCACGGCAACCTCAGCCAGAAGGTCCGCGAGCGCAACCTCCACCGCTTCTCGACCGGCGCCGCGAAGGCCGTCGTCGCCACCGACGTCGCGGCACGCGGCATCCACGTCGACCACGTCGGCCTGGTCATCCACTTCGACCCGGCCAGCGACGCCAAGGCCTACCTGCACCGCAGCGGCCGTACGGCGCGCGCCGGCAGCGACGGCGCGGTTGTCACGATCACCACCCCGAAGCTCGTGCACCAGGTGGTGCGCACCCAGCAGAGCGCCGGAGTGGAGGTGCTCCACCACGACATCAAGACCGCACCCGAGCACCTGTCCGCGGCCGCCCTGGCCGAGCACGGCTCGCCGGCCCCGGCACGCGCGTCGTACTCCGGCAAGAGGAACGGCGGGTACCGGCCGGGCGGCCACCAGGGCGGCAACCGGCGCCCCGGCCACCAGGGCAAGGGCTCCGACGGCGGTGCGCGCCGTGCCGGCAGCTCGTCGTACGCCAAGGGCAGGGGCTACCGGGGCAAACGGTCCACCACCGCTCGCTGATCAGCCTCGCGACAGCTGGAGGGCGATCGTCAGCATCGTCAGCCCGATCAGCACGTCGAGCACCTGCCAGGCGCGGGGTCGTGCGAGCAGCGGGCTCAGCAGCCGCGCACCGTAGCCCAGGCCGGTGAACCACAGGATGCTGCCGGCGCCGGCGCCGGCCGCGAACCACCACTTGCCCGTGGGCCCGTGGTGGGCCGCGATCGAGCCGAGCACCAGGACCGTGTCGAGGTAGACGTGCGGGTTGAGCCAGGTCAGCGCGGTGGTCTGGAGGACGGCGCCGCGCAGCCGCGGCGCCTCGGCCCCGGCGGCCGTCAGCGCCCCCGCATGCCGGGCCCGCCACAGTGACCTCACGCCGTAGGTGGTCAGGAAGGCGACGCCCAGCCACCGGACCACGGTGAGCGCCGTCGGCGCATGCTGCACGATCGCCCCGATCCCGGCGACCCCGGCGGAGATCAGCACGAGGTCGCTCACCGAGCAGATCGCGACCACCGGTCCGACGTACTGCCGGATCAGGCCCTGGCGCAGCACGAAGGCGTTCTGTGCCCCGATCGCCACGATGAGCGACAGGCCGGTCAGGAGACCGGCGACCAGGGCGTCGAGCACGCGCTCACGCTAGGGGAACCCAGATTGATCGCGTCTTGCGGTGCCGATGCAACCACTTCCGGACCCTGGGGCGTGTTGAATGCCTGAGCAGCATCCTCCTCGGATCTTGGGAAAGGCCACCATGTTCTCCACAGCTC
>JBAUWD010000467.1:0-1769 GCA_049583575.1 Nocardioides sp. | reverse complement strand
GACCGGACCGCGTCGACGAGCACGACGAGGTCGTGGCCGCGCCAGGTGTCGAGGAGGTCGGCGGGGTCCTCCCGCTCGAGCACGCGGACGCCGGGCAGCCCCCGGGTCGCCACCGCGCGAGCCACCTCCGGGCCGACGGCATCGTCCCCGCGGTCGGGCTGCCCGAGGCCGACGACGAGTCCGGTGACCCGGACCGTCATGTGCGCTCCACCGTGAGGTCCAGGAAGTGGGTGGCGCAGGAGATGCAGGGGTCGTAGTTGCGGATCGCCTGCTCGGCGCGGTGCTGGAGCGAGTGGTCGTCGAGGTCGGTCCAGGTCTCGGCCAGCACCCTGAGATCTGCCTCGACCGCGGCCTGGTTCTGCGAGGTGGGGGGCACGATCCGGGCATCGGTGATCAGCCCCGAGGGGTCGAGCGCGTAGCGGTGGAACAGGACGCCGCGCGGCGCCTCCGAGGCGCCGTACCCGACGCCCTCGCGCGGGGGGACGGCGACGTACGGGTCGACGCCGTCGGCCCAGCCGTCGATGATCCGCAGCGCCTCCACGAGGGCCTCGACGATCTCGACCGCCCGCACCACGATCGAGCGGAAGGGGTTGCGGCAGGTGTCTCCGAGGCCGGCCGCACGGGCGGCCTGGCGGGACGTCTCGGAGAGTCGGTCGGCGTTCAGCGTGTAGCGGGCGAGCGGCCCCACGGCGTACGGCGCCGACCGCCCGTCGAGGCTCGCGTGCAGTGCGTTGCTGTGCCGCACGTGCCGCTCCTCGATGTGGTCGGGGAACTCCGCGACCTCGAACGTCCCTCCCGAGGAGGTGACGACGCGACCGTCCTCGATCGGGTAGCCCCGGTCGGGTCGCAGGGAGAGGTACTCGAAGGGCTGCTCGAAGTCGGGGAAGTCGAACCCCGCGACGAGGCTGACGGTCGCCAGGGCGTCCTCGAGCGCCTGCTCGAGCACGGGTCGCAGTGCCCGGAGCTCGAGCACGGACGGGAACCGGTAGAAGCCGCCGATCCGCACGTTCACGGGGTGGATGGAGCGCCCGCCGACGACCGTCATCAGCGCGTTGCCGGCCTTCTTCAGGCGCAGCCCGCGCTCGACCACGTCGGGGTGGTCGGCCGCCATCTCGATGGCTCCGTCGTACCCCAGGAAGTCGGGGGCGTGCAGGAGGAACACGTGCAGCGCGTGGCTCTCGATCCACTCCCCGCAGTAGAGGAGCCGGCGCATCTCGCGGATCGCGTCGGAGACGCTCACCCCGCAGGCGTCCTCGATGGCCCAGCAGGCACTGGTCTGGTAGGCGACTGGGCAGATCCCGCAGATGCGGGCGGTGATGTCGGGCGGCTCGGTGTAGGACCGGCCGCGCAGGAACGCCTCGTAGAAGCGTGGCGGCTCATAGATCTGCAGCTCCACCTCCTGGACGCGGCCCTCGTGGAGCACCAGGCGCATGCCGCCCTCGCCCTCGACCCGGGCCAGCGTCCCGACCTGGAGCACCTGGCCCCCGTCGCTGAGCTTGTGCGTCATCCCCGGCCCCTTCCGTCGCCCTCGTGGCGCCGGCTCTCGCGAAGGAAGGCCTCGGACGCCGCGTTGAAGGTGCGGAAGATGCGCAGCACCTCCGGCTCGCCCATGCCCTGCCGCGACAGCTGGTCGGCCATCGACGCGGTGTTGGCGCTGTCCTGCGGGCCGAAGCAGCCGTAGCAGCCGCGCGCGAACGACGGGCACAGCGCGCCGCAGCCCGCCTGCGTGACCGGGCCCAGGCAGGGCGTGCCGTGGGCGACCGTGACGC
>JBAUWD010000466.1:0-5176 GCA_049583575.1 Nocardioides sp. | reverse complement strand
GTCGTGATCTGCGCCGACGTGCGCGACCCGGGCAACGCGGGCACCCTGGTCCGCACGGCGGACGCGATGGGCGCGGACGCGGTCGTCCTGGCGGGACACTCGGTCGACCCCTACAACGCCAAGACGGTGCGCGCGAGCGTCGGCAGCCTCTTCCACCTGCCGGTGGTCGTCGAGCCCGACACCTCGGTGGCCGTGCGCGCCGTCCGGGCGGCGGGACTCGTCGTGCTCGCCGCAGAGGGCACCGGTGAGCTGGCCCTCGACGACGCTGGAGAGGTGCTGGCGGGGCCGACGGCCTGGCTGTTCGGCAACGAGGCATGGGGCCTGCCCGACGAGCTCGCGGCCTCGGCCGACCACCGCGTGCGGATCCCGCTCCACGGCGCGGCCGAGAGCCTCAACCTGGCCACGGCCGCGGCGATCTGCCTCCACGAGAGCGCACGCAGCCGCGGGGTCCCCCCGGTCAGCCGGCAGGGCGGGTCGGCAGCTGGCGGTGGTGGTGCTCCTGGCCCATCTGCCGGAGCAGGCCGAAGATCTGGCCGAACAGCACGGACCCCGTGATCATCTCCTCGAGCAGCTCCGCGCGGTCGCGGGTGTAGTCGACGTGGCGGACCTCGGTGCACGCGAGCTGGTCCGCGACCCCGGCGTAGTAGCGCAGCACGTCGACGCTGGCCACCAGCGGGCCGGGACCGTTGAGCGCGGTGACCAGCGCCGCCAGGCGGAGCCGGTCGACCGACTCCGGCCGGAGCCCGTGCCACCCGATCGCGCGGATCACCTCGTCGACGATCGCCAGAGAGGCGGTGTCGTGCGCCCCGGGCTCGGGACCCGCGCTGATCACGTCGGCGGTCAGGGTCATCACGTCGTGGATCGGGAGGGTCTCGTCGTCGAGCGCGTCCATCACCACCCGCAGGCTCGAGACGGGCACGCCGCCGATCTCGCGCAACAGGCGCAGGATGCGCAAGCGCTGCACGTGCGTCTCGTCGTACTCGGCGCGGCGGGGGCCGACGACGTCCCCCGGCGGGAGCAGGCCTTCGCGCAGGTAGTACTTCACGGTCGCGAGGGGTACGTCGGCACGCTCTGCCAACTCCGATACAAGCATGGTCACACTCGATTCCTGGCAAAATCCGCGAAACATCTGCGAAATCGGTTGCGATCCCGTGGATAGCACCACTATCTTACTCCTGTTCGCCTGCCCGAGATGGTGAACAACGAGCAGGCTCCACGGGGGAGGGGCTGCTCACTCCACGTTGCGGGCCGGCCCCACCGGGGGGAGGGGCCGCCCCGGCAACGGATTCCTGACTAGGCTGCCGCGCGTGGACGTGCCGGAGGGTGGCCTGAGCGCTCAGGGCGTGGTCGACCTGCTGCCGGACGGCGTGGTCCTCGCCGACGCCGAGGGGGTCGTCCGCCTGGTCAACGACCGGGCCGGGCGCATGCTCGGCATCCGTCCCGACGACGCCCTCGGTCGACCGCTGGACGCCGTGCTGGCGGTCACCAACCAGGACGGCGCGGGCTGGAGCGACTGTGTCCAGCCCTACGGCGGGCTGGTCACCCGCACCGGCGTGCCCGAGCGGTCCTGGGTCCTGCCGACCGGCGACGAGGTCCTCGTCGCGGCGCGGATCCACCGCACACCGGCTCGCGGTCCGGTGTCGCTCGTGGCCGTCACCCTGCGCCCCGGTCGGGCGCGCGCCCGGCTCGACCGCGAGCGTTCCGACCTGGTGGCGACCGTCGCGCACGAGCTGCGCTCGCCCCTGACGGGGGTCAAGGGCTTCGTCCAGGCCCTCCTGAACCGCTGGGACCGCCTCAACGACGAGCAGAAGAAGCTCATGCTCACCACGGTCCACGCCGACTCCGACCGGCTCAGCCGGCTGATCACCGAGCTCCTCGACGTGGCCCGACTCGACACGGGCCGGCTCTCCGTGCAGCCGCGCCCGTGCAACGTCGGGGAGCTCACCCACCGGGTCATCGACAGTGTCCGGGCGGGCGCACCGCACCGGATCGAGTACGTCGCTCCCGACGACCTCCCTGACATGTGGGCGGACCCCGACAAGTACACCCAGGTGCTCACCAACGTGCTGGAGAACGCCATCCGCCACGGGTCGGACCCCGTCACCGTGACGGTCACGCAGGAGGGTGACCTGGTCGCCGTCCAGATCGACGACTCCGGCGACGGCATCCCGGCGGAGGTCCGGCAGCGCGCGTTCACGAAGTTCTGGACCACCGGGCAGCGTGGCGGGTCGGGTCTCGGGCTCTACCTCGTCAACGGACTGGTCCGGGCCCAGGGCGGCACCGTGACCATCGACGACGCCCCTTCCGGCGGTGCCCGGATCGTGACCACCTGGCCGGCGTTCGCGGGCGAGTGAGGGCACCGCACGTCTCGGCGCCGAAACCCCGTCGCTGGCGCGCGTCCGCGCTTCCTAGACTGAGCGGGCGACGCAGCCGCTCGTCCCCGTTCCCGCGAAAGGCACCCATGTCGGGCCCGAACAGCCAGTACGACCCGGTCGAGGTCACCGCGCTCGGCGCCGAGCAGGTCGCCCTCGCACGCGACGAGGCGCTCGCCGCCATCGCGGGCGCCGCCGAGCTGGACGAGCTCAAGAAGGTGCGCATCGAGCACACCGGCGACCGCTCGCCCCTGGCCCTGGCCAACCGAGAGATCGGGGCGCTGCCACCCCAGGCGCGCAAGGAGGCCGGCCAGCGGGTCGGCCGGGCTCGGGCGGCGGTCGCCCAGGCGCTCACCGAACGCACGGCGGTGCTCGAGGCCGAGGCCGAGGAGCGGATGCTGGTGGAGGAGACCGTCGACGTCACCCTGCCCACCGGACGCCACCCGCACGGTGCACGGCACCCGATCACCCTGATGTCGGACTTCATCGCCGATCTCTTCGTCGCCATGGGCTGGGAGGTCGCCGAGGGCCCGGTGCTCGAGGCCGAGTGGCTCAACTTCGACGCGCTCAACCTCGGCCCCGACCACCCCGCACGCACCATGCAGGACACGTTCTGGACCGACCCGGCCGACGACCACCTGGTCCTGCGCACCCACACGTCGCCGGTCCAGGCCCGCACCATGCTGAGCCGCACGCCGCCGATCTACGTGATCTGTCCGGGCCGGGTCTTCCGGACCGACGAGTTCGACGCAACGCACTCGCCGATGTTCCACCAGGTCGAAGGGCTCGTGGTCGACGAGGGCACCACCATGGCCCACCTCAAGGGCACGCTCGACCACTTCGCCGGGCAGCTCTTCGGCGACGGCATCACGACGCGCTTCCGCCCGTCGTACTTCCCGTTCACCGAGCCCTCCGCCGAGGTCGACCTGGTCTGCTTCGTCTGCCGTGGGCGTCCCGGCCAGGTCGAGCAATGTCGTACCTGCAAGGGGGAAGGCTGGATCGAATGGGGTGGCTGCGGTGTGGTCAACCCGCGGGTGCTGGCCGCCTGCGGCATCGACTCCGAGCGCTATCGCGGCTTCGCCTTCGGCATGGGCATCGACCGGTCGCTGATGTTCCGCACCGGCGCCGAGGACATGCGCGCCCTGTTCGAGGGCGACGTGAGGTTCTCCTCCGCGTTCGGGACGGAGTGGTGACCTCGTGAAGACCCCCGTCTCCTGGATCCGTGACTTCGCCGACCTGCCGGACGACCTGCCCACCGAGCAGCTCGCCCGGAGGCTGACCTCGCTCGGCCTCAAGCTCGAGCGGCTCGAGCAGCCCGGGGCCGAGATCAAGGGCTCGCTGGTCGTCGGCCGCGTGCTGACCCTCGAGTCCGAGCCCCAGAAGAACGGCAAGACCATCAGCTGGTGCACCGTCGACGTGGGTGACGCGAACGGGACGGGCGAGCCACAGGGCATCGTCTGCGGTGCCCACAACTTCTCGGCCGGGGACCTCGTCGTCGTCATCCTCCCCGGCGGCGTGCTCCCGGGTGGCGTCGAGATCTCCGCACGCAAGACCTATGGCCACGTGTCGGCGGGGATGATCTGCTCCGCCCGCGAGCTGGGCCTCGGCGACGACCACGAGGGCATCGTCGTGCTCCCTGCCGGTGCCGGGACGCCCGGCGAGGACGCACGGCCCGTCCTCGGCCTCGACGAGGAGGTGATCGAGTTCGAGATCAACCCCGACCGGGCCTACGCGCTCTCGTTGCGTGGCGTCGCCCGTGAGGCGGCCCTGGGCTTCGGCGTCGCCTTCACCGACCCGGCGCTGCGTGACACCCCCGCCGCGAACGACGCCGGCCATCCCGTGCGCGTGGAGGACGCCGCCGGCTGCCCGGTGTTCGTGGCGCGCACGGTCACCGGCTTCGACCCGTCGGCGCCGACGCCCGGCTGGCTCGCCGAGCGGGTGCGCCTGGCCGGGATGCGCCCGATCTCCCTGGCCGTCGACGTCACCAACTACGTGATGCTCGAGCTCGGCCGCCCGATCCACGGTTACGACGGCGACCGGCTGCAGGGACCTCTCGTCGTACGTCGCGCCCGGGCCGGCGAGACCCTGACCACGCTCGACGGGCTCGACCGCGTGCTCTCGCCCGAGGACCTCGTCGTCACCGACGACTCGGGCGTGATCGGCCTCGGCGGAGTCATGGGCGGCGAGGCGACCGAGATGTCCGCGGCCACGACCACCGTGGTGATCGAGGCCGCCCACTGGGACCCGGTCTCGATGTTCCGCACCGGCAAGCGGCACCGCCTCACCTCCGAGGCCGGCAAGCGCAACGAGCGCGGTGTCGACCCGACGATCTGCGAGGCGGCCGCCGATCGCGTGGTCGAGCTCCTCACGACGTACGGCGGCGGCGCGGTCTCGCCCGGCGTGACCGTGGTCGGCACCCCTCCCGTCGTCGACCCGGTGACCCTGTCGCCGGAGCTGCCGGGCCAGGTCGCGGGCCTGCCGATCGACGCCGGGCTGGTGGTCGACCATCTCCGCGCCGTCGGCGCCGAGGTCTCCGGAGACGCACTCCTCGCCGTGACGCCACCGCCGTGGCGGCCCGACCTCACCGACCCGTACGACCTGGTCGAGGAGGTCGTCCGACTGGTCGGCTACGACCAGGTGCCGTCGGTCCTGCCGACACCACCGGCCGGCCGCGGTCTCACCCGCGAGCAGCGGCTGCGCCGTCGCCTGGGCCGCACGCTCGCGTCGCTCGGCTGCGTCGAGGTGGTGAGCTTTCCCTTCGTCGGCACCGACACCTTCGACGCCCTCGGGCTGCCGGACGGCGA
>JBAUWD010000465.1:0-5588 GCA_049583575.1 Nocardioides sp. | reverse complement strand
ACGGAGACCTACCCGCTCGAACGCGTCGCCGACGCCCACCGCCGCCTCGCGGCCGGCGGGGTCGGCGGCAAGCTGGTGATCACGCTCTGACCCGCGCGCTGGTCGGGTCGTACATCGGCCGCAGCGAGACCTCCGCGGCGTACCGCTCGCCGGCGACGTCGACCTCCCAGCTCCCGGCGTCCAGCCACTCCCGGGTCACCGGACGGTCGGCGGTCACGAAGGCGAGCCCGACCGAGGCGCCGAGCGTCCAACCGTACGACGCAGCGCGGACGTAGCCGACCACGTCGCCGCCCCGGAGGATCGGTTCGGCGTGGTGGAGCAGCGGCTCGGGGTCGCGCAGC
Organism: Nocardioides sp.; assembly: GCA_049583575.1. GTDB lineage: Bacteria > Actinomycetota > Actinomycetes > Propionibacteriales > Nocardioidaceae > Nocardioides. The sequence goes on along the minus strand of JBAUWD010000465.1, from coordinate 5,247 downwards.
CGCACCTGCACCAGCCGCGACGTCGAGGGGAAGGAGGCCTTGCGGGCGAGCAGGGCCTCCTTGCCGCGGAAGTCGGTGTCCCACGCGACCGCGAACCCGAGGCCGACGTCGAGCGGGCAGTCGGTGTTGTCGATGTCGTGGCCGTAGTCGCGGTAGCCCTTCTCCATCCGCAGCGACGCCAGCGCCTTGAGTCCGACCGGGCGGACGCTCTCGCCGCCCGCGAGCGCGTCGTACAGCTCGAGGGCCCTGGCGGCGTCGACGTACAGCTCGTAGCCCAGCTCGCCGAGGTAGGTGATGCGGGCGCAGACGACCGGCACCCCGGCCACCTCGACCTCGCGCACGCCGCGGAACGGCCAGGCCTCGGTGGACAGGTCGGCGTCGGTGAGCTTCGCGAGGACGTCGCGCGAGAGCGGGCCCTGCAGGTTGAGCTGGGCGAGCTCGGCGGTCACGTCGCGGACGGTCACGTCGCGACCGCGTGCCGCTCGACCGAGCAGACCGGCCACGTGCCCGTGTGCGGTGTCGGAGGCGATCACGAGGAAGCGGTCGTCGGTCAGCTTCGAGACCGTGAGGTCGGCCTCGATCCGGCCGTCGTCGTTGAGCCACTGGGTGTAGGTGATCCACCCGGGATCGCCGTTCACGTCGCCGGCGGAGAGGTGGTCGAGCAGGTCGCCGGCCTCGGCGCCCAGCACCTCGAACTTCGCCATGAACGACATGTCCATCAACCCGACGCCCTCCCGGACGGTGCGGTGCTCGGCCGCCCACTGCTCGAACCAGGGCGCCCGACCCCAGGTCGGCTCGGCGACCGCCGTCCGGCCCGGCCCGGCGAACCAGTCGGCGCCCTCCCAGCCCGACACCTCGCGCAGCAGCCCGCCGTTGGCGACGAGACGCTCGTGCACGGGGGAGAGCAGCCGGTCGCGGGCGGTGCGCAGCTGCTTGCCGGGTGTGTGGGCGGCGTACACCGTGCCGAGGATCTCGGTGGTGCGGTCGCGGCGGTACGCCGGCTCGAGCTGGTCGGTGCGGAAGCGGGAGACGTCCCACGCGGTGACGTCGACGTCGGGGAGGCCGGAGACGATCCAGTGGGCGAGCACGCGACCGAGGCCGCCGGCCGACAGGATGCCCACGGAGTTCATGCCGGCGGCCACGAAATAGCCGCGCAGTCCCGGCGCCTCGCCGACGGCCGGCATCAGGTCGGGCGTGAACGACTCCGGGCCGCAGAAGAACGTGCGCACCCCGGCCTCCAGCGTGACCGGTACCCGCGCCATCGCGGTCTCGAGGAAGGGCGACATCCGGTCCCAGTCCGGCTTCAACGTCGTGAAGCTCGCCGATGCCGGGATCCCGTCGACGGCCCAGGCCGCGGCCCGCGGCTCGAAGAGGCCCACCATCATGCCGCCGCCCTCCTCGCGGTAGTAGCCGTACGACGCGGGGTCCTCGAAGATCGGGGTGTCCTGGCCGAGCCCCTCGATGGTGTCGGTGATCAGGTAGTAGTGCTCGGCGGCCTGGTTGGGGATCACCACCCCGCTGCGCTGGCCGAGCTCACGGGCCCACATGCCGGTGCAGTTGACGACGTACTCGCACTCGATCGTCTGCCTGTCGTCGGTCGGGCCCGTCGCTCGTGCTGAGGAGGCGAGGGACGAGCCGTCTCGAAGGGAGACGACGACTCCGCAGACCGCCCCGTCCTCGACCACGACGTCCGCGACCCGCGCGCCCTCGACCACCCGGACGCCGAGGTCCTTGGCGCCGCGCGCCAGGCTGTTGGTCAGGTCGACCGGGTTGACCCGGCCGTCGCCGGGGACGTGGAAGCCGGCCAGCAGGTCGTCGGTCCGCGCCCACGGGAACAGCTCGGACATCTCCTTCGGCCCGATCTCCTCGACCTCGAGCCCGAGGGGTCGCTGGAACGCCGCGACCCGGCGGTACTCGTGCAGCCGGTCGGCGTCGGCGGCGGCCTCGATGAGTCCGACCGGCTTGAAGCCGGTGGACACACCCGTCTCGGCCTCCAGCCGGGCGTACAGATCGCGGGAGTGGAGGCGGATCCGGGTGCTGGTCTCGGAGGTCGACCCGAAGCAGGTCATCAGCCCGGCGGCGTGCCACGTCGTACCGCTGGTGAGCCGGTCGCGCTCCAGCACGACGACGTCCCTCCAGCCCTCGTGGGCGAGGTGGTAGGCGACCGAGCAGCCGATCACGCCGCCCCCGATCACCACGACCCGGGCTCGGTCGGGCAGCGCGGGGAGAGTCACCGGCACAACGTAGCGGGACCGGTACGACGCTGGGGCAGGTGCACTCGGATCGGCCGGAAGAGCGCGGCCCGACGTTCGCCGAGCTCCGGGCACGGTCCCTCGTGTCCCGAGTCGATGCGACGGCATCGTCCCCGAGCGGGACGGGGAAGTTCGGGTGCGGTGGTGTCAGACCGCTCGCCACCAGGATGGCCCGCGTCTCCGACGCCTTCACCGAACCGGACGCCCGTCCAGCTGATCGATGATCCACCGGGCCTCGTCGGCACCGTCGCGCCACGGCGCATCCAGTGCGAGGCCGGCGAGGTCCTGCAGGGTCAGGTGCCAGTGGTGGAGCAACCGGTCTCCGACGACCACCGCGTCGATCACACGGGGCGGTGGAGCACAGGGCGACGAAGCCTGCCGCCGGAACCACACTCGGGTCGGTCGGATGCCGATCTGTGGAGAACGGTCGCCGGTGCTGGTCCGGTGGACTCGGAGTGGCCCGGTGACGGTGAATCGGGATCAGACGGTCGCCTGGCAATCGGGCCAGGCCCGCCGCCCGCCGTACGCCGTGGGCAAACGGGTTCGCGCGGGCCACGTCGCCGACCTACCCTGGACGCATATGACGAACGCACGTGAGGACTTCTCCCTCGACGCCGAGCTGGACGCCACCTCCGGCTGGGACGACGACCCCGCCGACGCGACCGAGCTCCTCGACGACCCGGTCGCGACGGCCGACGAGGACGAGTGGGAGTCGGGGTACGCCGACGAGGACCCGGAGCTCACCACCGGTGAGCAGGACCTCGCCGAGCGGTACGCCCTGCGCCGGGTGCAGGGGCTCTCGACCGAGCTCGAGGACATCAGCGAGGTCGAGTACCGCCAGCTGCGACTGGAGCGGGTGATCCTGGTCGGCGTCTGGACCTCCGGTGCGGTCGCGGACGTCGAGAACGCCATGGCCGAGCTCGCCGCGCTCGCGGAGACCGCCGGCTCCCAGGTGCTCGACGCGGTCTACCAGCGCCGCCGGAAGCCCGATCCCGCGACGTACATCGGCCGCGGCAAGGTCGACGGCCTGCGTGACATCGTCCGCGCCACCGGCGCCGACACCGTGATCATGGACGGCGAGCTGGCGCCCAGCCAGCTGCGCAACCTGGAGGACCGGGTCAAGGTCAAGGTGGTCGACCGGACCGCACTGATCCTCGACATCTTCGCCCAGCACGCCAAGAGCAAGGAGGGCCAGGCGCAGGTCGAGCTGGCCCAGCTGAGCTACCTGAAGCAGCGCCTCCGGGGCTGGGGTGGCAACCTCTCGCGCCAGGCGGGTGGCCGCGCCGCCGGAGGCGAGGGCATCGGTGGCCGGGGTCCCGGTGAGACCAAGATCGAGACCGACCGTCGTCGCATCAACACCAGGATCGCCAAGCTGCGCCGCGAGCTGAGCCACATGAAGGGCACCCGCGACACCAAGCGCCAGGAGCGCCGGCGCCGCCACATCCCCAGCGTGGCGATCGCGGGCTACACCAACGCCGGCAAGTCCAGCCTGCTCAACAGGCTCACCGGTGCCGGAGTGCTGGTCGAGGACGCGCTGTTCGCCACGCTCGACCCCACCACGCGTCGTACGACGACCAGCGACGGCCGCGTCTACACGATGAGCGACACGGTCGGCTTCGTCCGGCACCTGCCCCACCAGCTGGTCGAGGCCTTCCGGAGCACGCTCGAGGAGGTCGCCGACTCCGACGTCATCCTCCACGTCGTCGACGGCTCGCACGCCGACCCCGAGGGGCAGATCGCGGCGGTGCGCGAGGTGCTGGCCGAGATCGGCGCCGACAAGGTCCCCGAGATCATCGTCGTCAACAAGGCGGACGCGGCCGACCCCATGGTGCTGGCGCGGCTGAAGCAGCGCGAGCCGCATTCCGTCGTCGTCAGCGCCAAGACCGGCGAGGGCGTCACCGACGCGCTCGCGGTGCTCGAGGCCGACCTCCCGCGGCCGGGGGTCGAGTTCACCGCGCTGGTGCCCTACGCGCGTGGCGACCTGCTCGACCGGCTCCACCAGCACGGCGAGATCGAGTCTCTCGAGCACACCGGCGACGGCACCGTCGTCCGGGGTCGAGCCCACGCCGACCTGGCCGGGGAGCTGGCGGCGTACCCCGTCTGAGGGCCCTCCTAGCCCTCCACGATCCGCAGCGCCAGGCGGGGACACATCCGTACCGCCTCGCGGGCCAGCCCCGTCAGCTCGGCGGTGACCTCGCCGCGCACGATCGGGTAGCCCCACTCGTCGAGGTCCACGACCTCCGGCAGCAGCTCGTGGCAGACCCCGCGGGCCTGGCAGGCGGGCCAGTCCACCCGCAGCGCCCGGCTCACGAGGCCACGCTCCGCAGCCGGCGTACGACGGTCGCCGGGCGCACCCACGAGCAGTGACCGGCGCCGTGCCGGTCGACCTCGTCGGGGTACGCCGCCAGCAGCGACCGCACGAGCCGGACCGTGCCGTCGGGATGCGCGCAGGCTCCCCGCCGCTCGACCAGCGTCGACAGCTGCTCGACCCGGGCCGTGCCCGTGCCGTCATCGATGGCGCAGACCGCCTCAGCCAGGGCAGGTAGCCCGTTGCGGCAGGGGCCACAACGTTTGGCGCTCTGCCCCGCGAGGTATGTCGCGATGCGCTGGGTCCACGCGACCGGGCAGTCGTCGGCGACCAGGACCAGCCCCGCGCCGAGCGCGAACCCCGCCTCGCGGTAGCCCGGCACCGAGACGCGCAGCCTGCGAGCGGCCCGGGCCGTCGCCCACGTCCCGTGGAAGCCGCCGAGCAACACGGCCGCGTCGTCCTTGGACGGCAGCACCGACCGCAGAGACGCGCCGTACTCCACCTCGCGGACGGCGACCCGCGAGCCCGGCAGCCGCAGCGTGAGCAGGGTCGTCCCCGGCTCGTCGGACGTGCCCAGCCCCTCCGGCACGCCGGTGTGCAGCAGCCGCCCGACGTGGGCCCAGGTCTCGGCGTTCGAGAGCAGGGTCGGACGGTGCCGGTGCCCCGTGACCGCCTCGGGGGCCCAGG